>CAYPKL010000417.1:0-7318 GCA_964411285.1 uncultured Rikenellaceae bacterium | reverse complement strand
AAAGTCGTTGTAAAGAAGTCCCAGTCCGGCGCTGGAAATAACCCCGACACCACCCTCATTAGCCACAGCTGCTGCAAGTCCCGAAAGCGAAATCCCGACCCCCATGCCACCCTGAACTATCGGAACAGCAACTGTCAGATTGCCAATTTTTAATCTTTTCATTTTTTAAAATTTTGCTAAAGGTATTCTAATAACAACACATCCTCCTGTAAAACGGATAATTAACATAAATGAGCGGTTAAATTCGCTTTATTTAACATCTGACAGGATTATTGGAACCTTATTGGCCCGAAAGAAGAAGCGAGGGATCCCTTTATAAATATCCCATTCATATAAAAATCCTGGAATTAATATCGTATTACAGCAATATATGTACCTAACACAATAAATATTTGATCCATATCAATAAATTATTAAACCATATATGGAATTGGAGTCTTAAAATGTGAGATGTATATAAAGGGGAGCCCAGGGGAGAAGGGGACCAATATGCTGATCATTAACGCTATAGCCCCTCCCACCTGGGGGAGGGGTTGGGGAGAGGTGGATTTCAGGTGGGTGTTGGGGAGAGGTGGATTTCAAAGAGGGGTAAGGATAATGTGAATTGACCTGAGAAGGGTCCCAATACTACCGGAAGGCTATGAACCTATTTTTTCGGTCCGAAAATTGCTGCACTCTGTTTATAAGAAAATCTTACCTTTAATGTTTTAAAATAACCACCACTTAGTATGAAAAATCTGTTATTAATTTTAATATTAGTTATGATCGAATCATTTAGTGTATATGCCGATTCTGAAAAAGAAATCAAAGCCGGCATTAAACATGTTACTGTGTACACTGACAGGGCTCAGTTGACCCATGAGACCAGTACCGAGCTTCCCGCAGGGAAGACTGTCGTTAAACTCGGGGGGCTTTCTCCCTATATTGATGCTCAGAGTATTCAGGTAAAGGGATTTGGCGAATTCGTAATCCTATCGGTAAATCTTCAGAATAATTACCTGCAGAACCTTGAAGACCTTCCTGAAGTAAAAAACATCCGCAGCCAGATAGAGGCACTTCAGCTTAAAGTGGAAGACGAGAAAGCTTCAATTGCTGTTCTTAAAGAAAAAGAGGCTTTTCTGGTTGCCAACAGAGCCATACTTGTTAAAGAAACTACTTTTTCCCTTGAACAGTTAAAGAGTGTAATGGACCTCTATACTAACAGTATGGATCAGGTAACATCTTCTACTCTTAAGAAAAACAGGCTGATTAAGGATTATGAAAAACAGATAGCGGCGCTTCAGCAGCAGATCTCAGACAAATTCGGAAAACAAAACCTTCCTTCAGGTGAAATTTCCGTAACAGTATCAGCAGAAAAACCAGTGTCAGGAAAGTTCACTTACAGCTATGTTGTCTCAAACGCCGGATGGTATCCTTCTTATGATATCAGAGTTGACAATATTACGAAACCCGTAACCATATTTTATAAAGCAAATGTTTTCCAGAATACCGGAGTGACATGGAAAGATGTAAAACTCAGCTTCTCAAATGCAACACCATGGGTTTCCGGGGATGTTCCTGAACTTGATCCATGGTTCATCGATTATTATGTACCTGTTCCACCAATGCCAAGGGGAAGGGGTGTTGCATACAGCTCGGCAAAAAAGAGTACGGAGGCCGCTGCCGAAATGGTTGTCCTCGACAGTCAGGCTCAGCTGAATGAAGTTGAAGCTTTGCCCATAGCTGTAGAAAGACAGGCCGGTGAGACAACTATAAACTTCGATGTTGCTGTTCCTTCCTCAATACCTTCAGATGGTAAAGTCCAGACAATAGAGATTCAGCGTACAACATCTCCCGCAGAGTACAAGTATGTAACAGTTCCTAAATTATCTCCACTTGCATATCTTACAGGCAATATTTCAGACTGGGCAAAACAAGGACTGATTGGCGGTGAAGCAACACTTTATTTCGAAAATACATTCGTCGGGAAATCATACCTTAATGTCAACCAGATGAAAGACACTCTCACGGTATCGCTTGGATCAGATAACAGCATACTGGTAAAAAGAGAGAAAAGGCAGGATTTTACCAGCACCCGGATTTTTGGTTCCAATAAAACTGAGACATATTCATTCAACATATCTGTCAGGAACAACAAAGCAAATGCGATAAAGATTTCCGTGAATGACCAGATCCCTGTTTCATCCAATAGCGGAATTGAGGTCGACGCTGTTGAATTATCAGGAGCAAAATATAATTCGCAGACAGGTGAAATAAAATGGGATCTTGATATTAAATCCCAGGAGACAAGGCAGCTGATATTAACATATTCTGTAAAATTTCCAAAAGATAAAACCATAATTCTCGAATAGAAAAACAGATCTGGTCATGAAGATTCTTGGTAATTTTATCTGGCTTATTTTTGGAGGAATTATTATTGCCATCGAGTATCTGGTAGGCAGCCTGATACTTATGATTACAATCGTAGGGATACCATTTGGCCTTCAGACGCTTAAGATGGCATCACTTTCCGTATGGCCTTTTGGACGTACCAGCAGGATAAAGACAAGGGCTTCCGGCTGTCTTTATATTTTCATGAATGTTCTGTGGCTTCTCTGCGGAGGAATATGGATTGCTGCCACACATGCATTTTTTGGTATCCTGCTTTGTATTACCATAATAGGCATTCCATTTGGAAGGCAGCATTTCAAGCTCACAGAGGTTGCCCTGAATCCTTTCGGCCGGGATATAGAACGTATTTGAAGTTATGAATGACCCTGAAAATAAAAACACTCCAATAATCAGCTATGGGAAGTTTGGTCTGATAGAACATATTGCCGGAAAAGCTGTTCCCGGAAATAAAAGTACAATATCCGGCATAGGCGATGACTCTGTTGTTATCGACTCAGGAAAGGACCTTACACTTGTTTCGACTGACATGCTTCTTGAGGGAATTCATTTCAATCTGGTCTATACACCTCTAAAACATCTTGGCTATAAAACTGTAATAAGAGGCATCGCTGATATTTATGCGATGAACGGAATTCCTGGTCAGATTTTGATATCTCTGGGAATCAGTTCCCGGTTTTCTGTAGAACAGGTGGATGACCTTTATGAAGGAATATATCTTGCCTGCAAAAAGTACAATGTTGATCTTGCAGGAGGTGACACAACAAGTTCACTTACCGGGCTTTCAATTTGTGTCACGGCTGTCGGGACAGCCAGGAAGGATGCGATTGTCAGAAGAAAAGGAGCAGGACCTAATGACCTTGTATGTGTAACAGGCGACCTGGGAGCCTCCTTTATGGGTCTCAGGGTACTTGAAAGGGAGAGAAAACTCTTTGGTAAGGAGAAGACATTTCAGCCTGATTTTTCAGGTTATGAATATATAATTGAAAGGCAGCTGAAACCTGAATTCCCCGCCGGGGTAATTATTGAACTTAACCGGAATGGGATCCTACCTTCATCAATGATCGACATTTCTGATGGTCTTGCATCTGACCTGATGCATATATGCAAATCGTCGGACACCGGTTGCAGATTATATTATGAGAAGATTCCTGTCGACCCGGAAACTTTTAAGACAGCAGAAGAATTTGGAATTGATCCTGTTGTTGCTGCACTAAATGGTGGTGAGGATTATGAATTGCTTTTCACGCTGCCGCTTGAAAATTATGAAAAGATCAGGGAAATTGATAATGTCAGAATTATCGGACATCTGACATTGCCCGGAGAGGGGTATAAAATTGTCAGTCCCGAAGGTAGTGAGATTGAGCTTAAGGCACAGGGCTGGGAAAAAGGTTAACAGAGGTTTATTTTGGAGCCCGGATGATACCTCTTTCCGATTTCCGGATAAAATCAATAATATAGTCTCTGTCGGGAGAGGGACTGAATTCATTTTCTATAAAATCCAAAGCCTGGGAGATATTCATCCCGTTCTGATACAGGGCTCTGTAAATATTATGAATGATGTCGATTCTTTCCTTCTCAAAGCCCCGCCGGGTAAGTCCGACTGTATTTAATCCAAGATATTTCAGGGGATCACGGTCAGCTTTAATAAAAGGAGGCACATCTGTTCTGACTTTTGAACCGCCCCCGATAATAACATGTCCTCCTATCCTGGAGAACTGATGAACCAAAGTGCCGGCGCTGATAATTGCCCACTCCCCAACCTTTACTTCACCTGCCAGTCCGGTCCCGTTGCCGAGTATACAATTATTTCCTATATTGCAATCATGACCGATATGTGCGTTGGTCATTATCAGGCAGCTTTTGCCGACTATTGTCTTTCCTGCTGCCGCGGTTCCCCTGTTTATGGTTGCACCCTCCCTGACAGTTGAGTTGTCGCCAATTTCAGCGGTTGTTTCCTCCCCCCGGAATTTAAGATCCTGAGGTATTCCGGAAACGACCGAAGCAGGAAATATTCTGCAGTTTTTACCTATTCTCGCTCCATCAAGAATTGTCGCATTCGGTCCAACCCATGTACCATCTCCGATAAACACATTACCGGCAATATATGAGAAGGGTTCCACTGAAACATTTCCTTCCAGAACTGCGTTGGGATGAACGAATGCCAAATTTGAGATCATAATCCGATTATTTGTTTTTTACTACCTGGGCTGTCATCTCTCCTTCCACAACAATGCGATTTCCCACAAACGCCTGTCCGAACATCATAACAATGCCTCTTCTCATAGGCTCGACCAGTTCCATTTTTAAAATAACAGTATCGCCGGGTAAAACCTTTTGTTTGAACTTAAGCTTATCTATTTTCAGAAAATATGTAGAATATTTTTCAGGATCTTTCACTCCACTCAGCACCAGCAATCCGCCTGCCTGAGCCAGCGCTTCTACCAGAAGAACCCCGGGCATAACAGGCTCATCAGGGAAGTGACCCTGAAAAAATGGTTCGTTAAAAGTCACATTTTTAATCCCCACCACACTCGTCTCATCAAGTGAGATAATCTTGTCGACCATAAGAAACGGATATCGGTGTGGTAACATTTTCTTAATATCCTCAAGTGAATAAACAGGGGGTAATGTCGGATCATAAAGAGGGATATTAATTTTGGAATGAGCTTTTTTTATCTCCTGTCGAATAAGTTTTGCCAGACGGGTATTTGCATAGTGGCCCGGGCGGGTAGCAACGACCTTGCCTTTGATTGGCTGACCTACGAGAGCAAGATCACCCACGATATCGAGTAATTTATGCCGTGCCGGCTCATTTGGATATCTTAATTCCGTATTATTCAGGATCCCGGCTGTGTGCTTGCTTATCCCGGGTCTGTTAAAGAGGGTGGCTATCCTGTCTATTTCCTCCTGGTCTACTTCTTTTTCCAGAATCACAACGGCATTGTCGAGATCTCCTCCCTTGATGAGACCCATCTTATGGAGGGGTTCGAGCTCATGGAAAAAGACAAAAGTGCGGCTCCTGCTGATTTCCTCTTCAAAGTCATCCAATGAATCAAGTATTGCGTACTGGTTCCCGAGAATCCGGGAATTATAATCGATCAGAACATTAATACTCAGGTGATCATCCGGATACACTATCATATCCACCCCGTGTTCTTCGTCAGAAAAAACAATTTTCTGTTTTACAACAAAGTAATTCCTCTCTTCCTTCTGTTCAACGAATCCAACAGATTTTAATGCTTCCGTAAATTTCCACGATCCACCACCCATAATCGGAGCTTCAGGCCCGTTAAGTTCAACAAGTGCATTATCAACGCGTAATCCATGCAATGCTGCAAGAACATGTTCTATTGTTGAAACTGACGCGTTATTCTGAACCAGTGTTGTCCCTCTTGAAGTCTCCGTAACATTCTCTGCCAGAGCATCTATTATCGGCTTGCCAGGGAGGTCTGTTCTGCAAAACTTATAACCGTGACCGGCGGGAGCCGGTTTAAACGTAATTGTTACACTTATCCCACTGTGCAATCCTTTCCCGTTAAGACTAATCTCCTTTGCAAGTGTCCTTTGTTTTTCACTCATAGATTTATCAGTTAGCTTCTGATTTTCAGGGTACAAAAAAATTAAAAAAAATTGAACATTCCAATAGATTAATCCCGGTAATGCCCTTGCAGAAATTTATTATCCAGTTATTTTGTTTTTCTTCAGTTCTTCAACTTCTTTTTCCAATGCAATAATTTTAGTCCTCATCTCCGGTAATTTTTTGAAGATAACCGAGCACCTCAGAAAATCTTTATAGTCAATTGCGGGAGAACCCAATAAAACCAGGTTCTCTTCCTTTACATCACCTAAAATCCCTGCCTGCGCCCCTATCTTTGTTCCATCAGCAATTGTATTGTGGCCGGCTATTCCAACCTGACCTCCGATCATACAGTTTTTCCCGACTTTTGCCGATCCGGCAATTCCTGTCTGTGCAGCCATAACCGTATTCTCTCCAATTTCAACATTATGCCCGACCTGTATCAGGTTATCAAGCTTGACACCTTTTCTGATAATTGTAGAGCCCATAGTGGCACGGTCTATTGTAACATTTGAACCTATTTCAACATGATCCTCAATAACAACATTACCAATCTGGGGGATCTTCATGAATTCGCTTTCCGACTGGGGAGCAAATCCAAATCCATCGCTGCCGATAACAGTGCCTGCATGGATAGTGCAGCTTATACCAACCACACAATCATGATAAATTTTTACTTCCGGATTCAGAGTACTGTTATTGCCTACCCGTGTCCCATCGCCAACGTAAACATGAGGGAAAATCGAGCAACCATCGCCTATTATACAATTTTCACCAATATAAGCATAAGGACCGATGTAAACGTCATTGCCGATTGAAGCCGTTTCTTCAATAATTGCAGACGGATGTATTCCCTTTTTCCGTGGCCTTGACTGATCCACAAGACGAAGCAGAGAGGCAAATGCATCATAGGCATTTTCAACCCTGATAAGTGTCGGCGTTATATTACCGGCAGCTACAAAACTCTTATTTACAAGGACTATCGAAGATTTTGTTGCATAAATGAAATGTTCATATTTCGGATTGGCAAGAAATGAAAGGGCTCCGGGATGCCCCTCCTCTATTTTTGCTACCGTGTTTACTGTTACTCCGGGATCTCCTTCTATCTCTCCATTGAGAAATCCCGCTATTGTTGCGGCGTTGAATTCCATATTATAAATATATTATTATCTGCATTCTTTTGGGTAACAAAGGAAGTATTTTGTAACTCTCTCTGAAAGTACTCTATGATCAAAAATATCTGAAACAGAAGTCAGATCAGCAGTTTTTCCATTCTTTAGCATTATCCTGACCTGCGTGGCCTCCGGAGTATAAGTAAGATTTGAAACGCTCCCGGAAAAGACATAATAA
>CAYPKL010000416.1:0-11333 GCA_964411285.1 uncultured Rikenellaceae bacterium | reverse complement strand
ACTGAAGATCAGGGATATTCATGGTTGAAAATGGATGTTTCCATAAATGAAATCAGGCAGATTCCGGGCGCTCTCGTCAACAACAAAATATGGGACAGAGCATTGGAACAGTATGACATGAGTTCTTACATGAATTATGGGAACACCAAACACCCCTTTACACAGGTTCAGATTACAGACAAAGGCCTCGCAGAACTGGAAAAAATAGTTGAAGCGGTTCGCAGCATGGTAGGTTATGAGGTGCCGATTTTTACAGATCACTTCGGCCATTTCGATCTTAACAATGGCATACGTTTAGGCCGTGCATTGGAGAAATACAGGCTGGCCTGCATGGAAGATGTTGTATCATGGGAATATACTGATCAATGGAAGACTTTATCGGATGAATTAGAGACTCCTATGATGACAGGTGAGGATATCTATTGCCTTAATGGATTTAAACCTCTTATTGACATCCATGCTGTTGATATTATTCACCCTGATCTGGCCACTTCAGGTGGGCTTTTGGAAACCAAGAGGATTGGTGATTATGCCGAAGAGCATGGTGTTGCGATGGCAATGCATCAGGCCGGAACCCCTGTTTCATTTATGGCCAATGTTCACTGCGCAGCAGCAACTCAGAATTTTCTGGCTCTCGAACACCACTCGGTTGATTTGCCCTGGTGGGAGAACCTTGTTAAAATGACCGGCAGTCAGCCGATAATTTCAAAAGGATTTGCACCTGTTCCGCTTGATTCACCGGGACTTGGAATAGATCTAAATGAGGATGAAATAAAGAAACACCTTCATCCAAAAGCCAATGGATATTTCCTTCCGACACCCGAGTGGGACGAAAGACGTTCGCACGACAGGCTCTGGAGTTGATAGTGATGTTAATCTATAGCTTAAAAGGCTGCTTTTAAATATATTTTAATTGCAGCCTTTTTTTCTGCTTGCTCGTAAAAGATTATTATTTTTGAAATGAAGTAGAAATATTGATTTTAATTTTCTGACTTCTTCATTTAACCCGATGTAGAGAACTAACTTTATTTACTTGAAATTTTAAAATAATTGGGATTTATTAATCATTAATTAACGCAAAATGAAACAGTTTCTATTTTCATCCTTAATGCTATGTTCTTTCATTATGGTTTCTGCTCAGAAGCCCTCGGAGCCGGCTCCAATGAAGCCGGAAATGACTGAATTTATGGAGCCTTTCGTAAAAGTCATCGAACCTGGCGCTCAGGCAGGAATGCCCCCTTCAGATGCAATAATATTATTTGACGGTAAAGATGTTAACAGGGAGTGGGAAGATAGCAATGGCAATCCGACTAAATGGATTGTTAAGGATGGAGCTCTCGTATGCGTAAAGGGGTCAGGAGTCGTTCAGACTAAAAGAAAATTTAATGACATCCAGCTTCATCTGGAATGGAAATCACCTTCCGAGGTTGTTGGAGACGGCCAGGGCAGAGGGAACAGCGGAGTATATCTCCAGGGCCTTTATGAAGTTCAGGTTCTGGATAGTTATAATAATCCGACTTACCGTCAGGGTCAGGCAGGAAGCCTGTACAAACAACATGCCCCACTTGTAAATGCCTGCCGGAGACCCGGTGAATGGCAGACTTATGATATTATTTATATTGCTCCCCGATTTGCCGGCGATAGCCTTACATACTTCACTCCCCCGCGTGTTACCGTTTTACACAATGGAGTATTAATTCAAAATAATGTAAGCCTCAGAGGACCCACATTATACATAGGAATACCGGAATATTCAATTAGAAAGCATGGCGCCGAACCTTTAGTGCTGCAGGATCATGGAAATCCGGTCGCTTATCGAAACATTTGGATAAGAGAACTTTGATTTTATATGATACATTAAATTTTACCTTTTAGTTTGTAATAGAAATTATTAATTTTACATATCAATCAAATATTTCATAAATTTAAAATACCTGACAATGAAAGAGAATTCTAACAACCTTACACGCCGCGACTTTATTGGAAGAACCGGAGCTGTTGCAGCAGGGCTGACAATACTTCCGGGTTCTGTTATAAGCGGATTTGGACACAGAGCACCAAGCGACAAGCTGAACATTGCTGTCGTCGGAATAGGAGGTATGGGTAATTCAAACCTCAGAGCTGTTGCCCCGACAGAAAATATTGTTGGTCTCTGTGATGTTGACTGGGCATATTCAAAGAAGATTTTTGAAACCTACCCAAATGCCAAACGTTACTGGGACTGGCGCAAGATGTATGATGAATTGGGCAAATCAATCGATGCTGTAATAGTAGCAACTGCCGACCATACGCATTGTATTGTTGCTTCAACAGCAATGACGATGGGTAAACATGTATATGTCCAGAAACCATTGACCCACTCCGTTTATGAGTCGAGGTTATTAACAAAACTGGCGGCAAAACACAAATTGGCAACCCAGATGGGAAATCAGGGCTCTTCAGGCGAAGGTGTTAACCTTACAGTTGAATGGCTGCAGAATGGTGTGATAGGCGATGTAAGAAAAGTTGAAGCATTTACCGACCGTCCGATCTGGCCTCAGGGTTTGAACCGTCCTGCAAAAGGCGAGTGGGTTCCGGAGACCCTTAACTGGGATCTCTTTATCGGACCGGCTCCAATGCGTCCATATAACAGCATTTACCATCCATGGAACTGGAGAGGCTGGTGGGATTTTGGAACAGGAGCTCTGGGCGATATGGCCTGCCATATCCTGCATCCTGTCTTCAAGGGTCTTAAGCTTAAATATCCGGTTAAAGCACAGGGCAGCTCAACCTTATTATTGACAGATTGTGCACCAAATGCCCAGATGGTAAGATTAGTTTACCCCGAAAGAATTGCACCAAAAGGTTCAAAGATCAAATATCCTGAGGTGGAAGTTATCTGGTACGACGGTGGGTTACAACCCCCAAGACCAGCAGGCTGGCCGGCAGGTAAAGATATGAATGATGCAGGTGGTGGCGTTATTTTCCATGGAACAAAGGATACACTTATTTGCGGATGTTATGGTAAAGATCCATGGTTACTTTCAGGGAAAGTGCCGGTAGTACCAAAAACTGAACGCAGACTTCCGGAAAAAGTGACCCATGAAATGGATTGGGTACGGGCATGTAAGGAGAGTCCTGAAAGCAGGGTAATTACAAAATCAGACTTTTCAGAAGCTGGTCCGTTTAATGAAATGGTAGTAATGGGAGTTCTTGCAGTAAGATTGCAGGGCCTGAATAAGGAACTCGAATGGAACGGTGAGAAAATGGAATTTACAAATATCAATGGTTCGGAAACTGTTAAAATTTGTGTTGAAGATGCATTCTCTATTGCAGACGGTCATCCGACATTTAACAAGAAATGGACTGATCCAATGAATGCACGCCAGTTTGCTGCTGAAATGATCAAACATAACTACAGGCAGGGTTGGTCGCTTCCTGAAATGCCCGCTTAATTTTAAATAATCCAAAACCCCATAATTATGAAATCTATAAATGTAATTTTATCATGCGCTCTGGTTCTCGGGCTTGCTGCTTCATGCGGATCAAAAGGCAAGAAGGCAGAAAAAGCAACTGAAACTGTAGAACAGGCTGCTGTAGCTCCCGCAGACGGGTGGACAGATATTTTTAATGGTACTTCCACAACAGGTTGGCGTGGATATAACAAAACCTCTTTCCCTGAAAAAGGGTGGGAGATTGTTGATGGTACACTTCATTGCATAGGATCCGGTGCAGGTGAAGCAGGTGGTGCAGGCGGTGACATAATTTTTGATAAAAAGCTCAGTAATTTTGAATTGTCACTCGAATGGAAAATATCCGAGGGAGGGAACAGCGGTATTTTTCTTCTGGCCCAGGAAATTCCGAATGAACCGATCTTTAAATCTTCACCGGAAATGCAGATACTTGATAACGACAGGCATCCAGATGCTAAACTGGGTGTAAACGGTAACAGGATGGCAAGCTCATTATATGACCTTATTCCTGCAGTACCACAGAATACAAAACCAGCCGGAGAATGGAACCAGGTTGGAATCCTCTGCTATCAGGGAACAGTTGTATTCAAATCAAATGGTGTAAATGTTGTTGAATTCCATTTATGGACAGACGAATGGAAAAAGCTGGTTGCAAATTCCAAATTCAAAGATTGGGAATGGTTCATGAATCCTGCAAAAGAAGGTTATATTGGATTTCAGGACCATGGTAATGATGTCTGGTTCAGAAATATCAAAATCAAGGAAATGTAAAATATTCCGGATTGTGATTTATTTTATTTGTAGGGACGCAATGCATTGCGTCCCTTTTTTTTGTTCCAGATGTGATATTTACGGGGTTCATTGTGAAACAGGGAGGCAATGCATTGCGTCCCTTTTTTTGTTCCAGATGTGATATTTACGGGGTTCATTGTGAAACAGGGACGCAATGCATTGCGTCCGTACAATGGTTTATCCGGTTCCCTTTAATCCAATTTCCTCCGCAACACTCCTCATGCCATTGATGCAGTCAGTTATCAATTCGTCGAGGGTTATTTCAAGCATTGCTGCTCCCTTTTCAATGACTGACCGATCAACTCCCGCAGCAAATCTTTTATCATTCCACTTCTTTTTTACTGACCTGGCTTCCATATCAAGAACACTTTTTGAAGGCCTTACAAGTGCACTGGTTGCCACCAGACCTGTCAGCTCATCAATGGCATATATCGTTTTTTCAAGCTTCGATACCGGTTCAACATCTGTGACCAGCTCCCATCCATGACTTAAGACAGCTCTTATATATTCAGCGGGCCAATCCCTTTCTAAAAGAATCTTTTCAGTCATTTTACAATGCTGATCAGGAAACATTTCATAATCGAGGTCGTGAATTAAGCCTATTATTCCCCACTTCTCTTCATCTTCGCCGGCTTTGTGCGCCATATATCTCATTACCCCCTCAACAGCAAAAGCATGTTTAAGCAGACTTTCAGTATTATTAAATTCTTTTAACAGGGCAAGAGCCTGTACGCGTGATGGAATATTTCCAGCCATATTTTTATTAATGGGTCAGAAAAATGAATTTATCGGCTAAGTTTTATTATGGGAATTACCTTGTACAACTTGTTTCCGCTAACAGTCAGCAGATACATCGAAGCACCCAGATTTGGTGTATCAAGTGTAATGTGATTTTCACCGGCAACGACATTCTGGTTATAATTTAAAATAGGCTTCCCGGTTAAATCATGTATGATTAACCTTATCTTCTCAGTTGTATTGGTTGCTAACAGGATATTCAAATTGTCAGTAAATGGATTAGGATAGACATTTATACTTTCTTCTAATTCTGAATTCTCCAGGCTGACCGTAAGAGTGTCATTCAAAATATAATCATCTTCGTTTGCATAAGCAAAAACGGTGATATTATAAGTGCCATTCAAATCGAGATCAGCTCTGTTGCTGAAAGTAACAGTGGCTGAATCCTGGTATGGATAAATAGTTGTTGAAAAAAGTTCTCTCACAGGGGAATTGTCGTTGACCACATAAGCCAGATTGAATCCTTTTATAGTATCACTTCCCAGATTAAATAACCTGACAGTAACAGGTTCCATTTCGTAAGTATTCTTTTGTACCGGATTTATTATCCTTGCGACCTCAAGGTCGTGTTTAATGTATTGTAAGGAACTTGAAACTGAAAAGTCTATAAGATCAATCCATGCACAATCATTTCCCTGGGAAACAGAGTTGTCCTTCTTAAAGGTCCATTCCATCTTGTTTATGCCTGCAGGAACATCAATTGTTTTTTTCAGCCAGGATGTCTCTCCGGAAGCCTTTAAAATCTCTTTATCATTTAAATTGAATTGCAGATAGTCATAATTTTGCTCGCAGGATACTCTATAAAAGAATTTCAGGGAATCAGCTTCCGGGAAAAAAGTCCTGATCATCAGTGTAGTCATTCCATTATGCCCAATTGAGCCGGACTGGGCTGATATATTACCATCGATTGAATTTGATTTATTGATGGTCCAGGGAACAGGGCTTATGTTCAGCCATGGGAATACTTTAAAAGATGATGATTCAAAACTCTCACGTACCCTTCCCACTCTGAAAGAATAGGTCCGGTTCACAATATAAGGAGTGCAGTCGAGTGTTGACGATAACGAGATAAAATCCCCAAACAAAGCTGTCTCCGACAGTTTTACAGTAACCGGAATGTATGAATTTTCGCCAAACTGAAGGGTCCCTGATTTTACATTGGGATCAGGAATAGTCAGATTTCCATCTGTGGTTTTGATCTCAAACTGACCTGATGTATTGCTGGTTCCAAGATTTCTTACCTGAAAAATGAGATCAAATGTTTCTCCCGGATCTGCTACAAAATTATTATTGCCGGTTTTGGAATCGTCGATGATGCAGTTCATTATTTCAAGCTGAGGGGCATGCAGGGTAATGTCAATCTTAACCTTCTTCTCACCTTTATCATCTTTCAGGTAAAGGTCAAGGGTAATAATTCCCTGATCAGGTACCTCCTCATCGATTAATATCTCCAGCTTATTGTGAAGTTGTATTTCAGATTTACCAGATAAAGTACCGATAAAGGCAGTGCTTTTATTTATGGTGACCCATTGAGAAGTGGATGTAATCCTGGCAGATAAATTTTTAGCATCTGATCCGCCAAGATTGCTTATTGTAAGATTTAGAAATATTTTCTCCCCAAAATCAGCTTTCCCGTTACTATTTCCAAGACTGTCAATTAATACGGTCCTGGTAAGATTTATGAACTCACTTTTAAGATTGGAAAAATAAATTGTTTTCAGTAGAGGGATCCGGTTCTGTCCTGTTAAAACAACCAGGCATGAATCGTAAAAGGAACCCGGAAAGTCCAGTACTGCTGATCCTGAAGGGCTTACAAATGATGCATCCCATAAAGTATCAAAATGCGATACTGCAATATAAGAAAATGGATCCGTAATAACTGATAAGGATTTGATGCCATAGGGAAGGGTGTCGGGCAGGGAAATATTGAATTTATTTGGGTTGCCCATTATTGGGATCAGGCTGGGATCTCCAAGTAAAGAATAAGTTTCCCAATAATATTTCTTCCGGGATGAAGACGAAGAACTAACTGCAAGATTACCTGCAAAGTTTACCTGGCCCATCGTGAAAAACCAGTCTGACGGCAATTCCCCATGCGTATGAAATAATCTGTCGTAAGCTCCCAGCCCTGTTTCCGAATATTTTGGATCAGGGCCGGGTGTTCCATTTCCAACGGCCCAGGTAAAATCTTCATCCCAGTAGGAGTCGTTTGAGCAGCCAATAAAACCGATTGCACCTTTTTTAGGAGCCAGGATAAATTTATTTCCTAAAGAAGTCGTATCATCATATTGTGCAGTCCGGCAGGCATTGCTTATTACAAATGGATACATGTTTTGATTACTGAATTTAGAGATATCAGTCGACTTAAGATCGAGATGAAGCCACGCGGTGGCTGAGCCATGCCCTGTATAGTTAATGAAGGATAATCCATTAGAGATCAGTTTAATTACTGAATCTTTTTTCGTAAACCCATCAGGATAATAAAAATAAAAAGGGTTTATCCTATTTTCAGGTTTGAGGTAGTTTGTTATTGCATATTTTACCTGGCCATTCATGTAACCGGCGTAGTTGGCATCTTTACCTGCCAATGCTAATGCCCTGGTATAAAAGTTATTCGTCTCAGAAAAGTCAAATTTTTCATACTGTATTATTTTTTCAACGACTGCCTTTACATCAGTAGTGTCTTTTGCCGGAATTCTTCCGATGAACATATCAGGAACAAAGTCGCCGCCTCCGTCAAATTCACCATAATACATGTCACTCAAATTGCCTGTTCCGGAAGAGGGTATTTTTTTAACATCCCCTATGATCAGAAGATATTCGGGAGGATTTCCAGATGCTTCCAGCGACTGGTAGACCTTGTTTATAGCCTGCTTTATTTCGGAATATGTATTTCCAACCTCTCTTTCACCGGCATAAAGAATCTCAAGTTTGAATCCCTTCTGCATTTTCCATCTGAAAAACGGTTCAAGACTTTCCTTAAATGTAGTGTCTGTAAGAACAATCATCCCAACAGGCTGATCCGAATAACCTGTGACCAGCTGATCGGGGTTATAATTCAATACACCCTTGCCCAGTATTTCATTGAATAAAGCAGATTCGGATGAAGAGGATTTTGAAACTGATTCTGTTTTCTGAGAAAACACAATCTCAATCCTCATCGATGTGATAACATTCAGCTTGTTGGACTTTGGATTATAGCGGATCGGATATATACCAAGGTTTGATATTTGTTTAGACCTTATCTTACCTAATTGTTCAATTCTTACTGTATCAGATTTAATTGCCCCGCGGGAGGCATAAAGCTGTCTGTCAATTATAAATTCAGGTCTCCTGGTATCTTTCTGCTTTGTCTCCCCATACTGTGATGGGAAGAGAAGTCCTTCAATGTCTTCTTTTGATGGATTTATTTCTGTCGAACTTACATTACTTATATTAATTCTGACTGAACTTCCTTCAGGAATAGAAATCAAACGGCTAAAAACTGGTAATTCGGGTTTTCCCGGTTCAGTGGTATATGAATGACCTGGTATGGAAATGCGGTAAAAAGATCCATTATCGTTTGAAATATTTTCAATGTTAAGATCAGATAATGAATAGTTTATGACAATAGATTGGTTTTCAGTACTGACACTGGTTTCCAATGCATTACCTATAAGCTGGTATTTGTGAATTCTTCCCGACTGCCCGGATAAGGCTGACGAAATGAACAAAAAAACAACTACTAGTTTAGCACTCACATTTTTACCTAAATACATCAATGTTAATTAATTAACACTGTAACCTAAATTCTCCGGAAAGTTATTGAAAATTTCAATACACTCCCTGATTGTAAACGTAAAATTAAAGAAAAGGTTCACATATAGGGATTTTCAGACCTGATTAATGAACAATTCAACCTTTAACATCACATTAAGAAATTGGTCATATATTTGTATTTATAAAACAAAAGGCTTATATGGTTTATTTAAAATTCAGAAATTTAATAAAGTGGTGTTTAATGTTTTATTTTATTACCATGAATGCTGCTCTTTTTTCCCGGAATTTACCTGAAGTTGACAAGATTCCAACTTCAGCCGGTGAAGTGGAAATTTACTTCATTGGACATGGCTCCCTGATGCTGAAGCTCAATAACTTTGTTATTCATATTGATCCGGTAAAAAGTTCCGGGCAATATGATGGTCTTCCAAAAGCAGACCTAATCCTGGTCACCCATGAACATTATGATCACCTCGATACTGAACTCCTGGCTGATCTGCGAAAACAGGAAACTATTCTGTTATGTAACCCGGCTTCGGCTGCCAAAGTGCCGTGGGGAAGAATAATGAAATCGGGAGATAAAATGACTGTTGAAGGAATTTCGATTGAAACCGTTCCGGCATATAATATAATAAATGAGCGCTCGCAAGGCCAGCCATTTCACCCTAAAGGTGTTGGGAATGGTTATGTAATTACATTAGGAGAAAAGAGATTTTACGTGGCAGGAGATACTGAAAACACTCCTGAAATGAAGGCATTAAAAGGAATCGATGTTGCTTTTCTTCCCATGAATCTTCCGTATACAATGACACCTGACATGGTCGCAGATGCTGCAAAATCATTTAAGCCGGGTATTTTGTATCCGTATCATTTCGGTGATACAAATACAGATGAAATTATAAGACTACTTAAAGGAACAAATATAGAAGTAAGAATCAGAAAACTTAATTAACTACGTGTAAATGAAAAGTGTAAACAGAAGGGCTTTCCTGAAAAAGGGAATTGCAGGCGCTACAGGAGTTGTTTTTTCGCCTGCCATTATTTCGGCTTCCTTCCAGGATCGTGAGAATAATGATATTATTTGCAGAACATTAGGAAGAACTGGACTTAAAGTTCCGGTTATAAGTTTTGGAGTTATGAGAGCCGATAATCCCGGGTTATGCAAGTCAGCTTATGAAAAAGGAATGACTCTTTTCGACACTGCCAATACTTATCAGAACGGCAACAATGAGGTTATGGTAGGTAATGTTCTTAAAGCCTATCCCAGAAATTCATTTATCGTAGCGACAAAAGTTCATCCTGCAGGAATTGATAAAGAAGGAAAGCCTACGTCGCAGACTACCACAGAAGAGTTCATTTCGACATTTAACACCAGCCTTTCACGGTTGCAAATGGATTATGTTGATATTCTTTATATTCATGGTGTAAGCAATCCTGAACTGCTTGAATACAAACCTATTTTAAATACTCTGAAAAAACTGAAAAAAGAGGGGAGAGTAAAATTTATTGGATTTTCGACACATAAGAATGAACCTGACGTTATAAATGCTGCTGCAGAGACTGAAAACTGGGATGTTATTCTTACTGCATATAATTTTTTACAGGATTATCAGAAAGAGCTTGCTGCTGCGGTCAAAAAGGCTGCAAATGCCGGAACAGGGATAGTTGCCATGAAGACAATGGCGGGAGGGGGGTTTTTCGATAAGGAGAAGACAAAACCGATGAATACCTCAGCTGCAATGAAATGGGTCCTGTCCAATCCTGATATTCATACAATAATCTCCGGGATGACGACATATGATCATCTCAATCTGGATGAAAAAATTCTGTATGACATTAATCCGACTGAACAGGAGAAAAATGATATTTTAATTGCCGCCACCCAGCCGGGTTTATACTGTTCAGGCTGTAAAAAGTGCCTTTCTGAGTGCAGGTCGCACCTTCCTGTTCCGGACCTCATGAGAGCATATATGTATGCTTACGGATATTCAAATACCCTGCAGGCACACTCACTGCTGGCCGATCTTGACACGGGATCTGATCCCTGTATTGATTGTGCCGGTGACTGCCACGTTAAATGCTCAAGAAACTTTGATGTCAGACAAAAGATATCAGATGTATCAAGGCTGGTGAATGTGCCATTGGATTTTCTGGCATAAAGATTATTAATAGCTTAAAGAAGAAAAAGATGGAAAATAAAATATCCTGCCTGTTCCTGGCTTTATTACTGTCAGTGTCTGCATCGGCCCAGGAAACTCTCTTCCCTGCTCTGACAGGGTTTAAATTAAAAACCGACTATCCCGTTTTTACACCTGATGATCTTTACGATTATATCGACGGAGCAGCCGATAATTACCTTGCTTACGGATTTGCCGACCTTCATATTGGTGAGTTCAGAAAGGGTAAAGAGGTTATAAAAGCTGAGATTTACAGGCACAGCAATCATACTATGGCTTTTGGTATCTATTCGTCGGAACGCTCACCTTCCTTCCGGTTCATGAATCTCGGAGCCCAGGGCTATATTGTAGATGG
>CAYPKL010000415.1:0-2726 GCA_964411285.1 uncultured Rikenellaceae bacterium | reverse complement strand
AGGAGGATCAGAATGATAATCCTTTAAAGTATATCCGGCTCTTCCGTTCTGAAGTTGAATATTATATACCTTCAAAAGAGGAAGTAAATCTTATTCCTGAATATCAATTCCGCCCGACTATTTTGTGGAAAGAAAACCTCTCTGTTGATGGATCCGGGCCAGGTAAAATAAAGTACCCGAATAACATGATCAAAGGTACCACGTTGGTAATTGTCAACGGAGTTTCTTTTTCAAACCTGATTGGATCAAACAGGTACAACTATAAGGTTAAATAACTCTGGCGGATTTTCATTGAACTCTTACTCATAAAAACACCATAGAAAACAATCAATTAAGCTTAACCACTTATCCTCCACCTGAACGATTTATTATCAACCGCCCTCATCGTACAAAGAATACCGTTAAGATGATCAAATTCATGCTGGAACAGTTCTGAAAGATCATCTTCCATTTTCTGCTCCTGCTGATCCCAGTTTTCATCCAGATATTTTACCTTTATTGCTTTATGTCTTTCAACTTTTACAAGCAGGTTCGGCAAACACATACAATCATCCCATAATTCAAATTTCTCATCGCTCAGAAAGGTTATTTCAGGATTGATAAAAACTGCCGGACTGGTGATGTTCATATAAATGAGTCTTTTCAAAATTCCAACCTGAGGAGCTGCAATTGCCCGCCCGAAATTGTATCTGGTCCTTATCTCATTCATCACATTGTCCAGATCTGATACCCACCCCTTCACAAAGGCCAGTTCGGGTCTTTTAACAGGTTCACAAACCTCATAAAGACGAGGATCACCCAACAATAACAGATCATTTAATGTTTTCATTTTTTCGTGGTATTTTATTCTTTAAAACGCCTGTTGAAATGGTTTATTCAAACGCTCGTTGTAACGCCATATCCAAACGCCATGGTTGAAACGTCCGTTGATTCGTCCGTTGAAACGCCTCGTTGAAACGCCATGCATGGCGTTTCAAACAATTTTAATCCCCACTGTCTTCTAAATCAATATAAATATATTTGGCATTGGGATAAAAACGGCTAATATCATTTTTAACCTGTTCGGTTATGCTCTCTATCACCTGGGTCTTTGAAAAATCATCCACATCGATTGAAATAAGCAGAATGAACTTATTGTTACCTATATACATCGACCTGATATTGTTTATGTGTCTTATCGCTGAATGTTTTTTCAGGATTGACCTTATATCATTTTTCATCTGCCGCGGGATACTCTCCCCTATTATAAGCTTCCTTAGTTCGTTGGCCAGAAAATAAGACATTATTATAAGCAGGCACCCTACCAGAATAGTTCCTATTGTATCAAAGAACGGATTGATCAGCGACAGAAGGGTCGAGATCAAAACAATTGCAAGGCCTGTTAAGGCAGAAAAATCTTCTGTCAGGATCACAAAAAGGTTAGTGTCAGTTGAGTCTTTCAGCGGCTTTAAAATTCCTGAAGGTGATACTTTTCTGAATTCCCTGAAAGCCACCGAGAAAGATTTGAATTCCAGGATCAATGATGCTCCTATCACAATGAAAATATAAAGGTAGTTGTCAATTGGTTCAGGGTGCATGAATTTATGAATCCCTTCATAAACGGAGTAGCAGCCACCAAGGAAAAATAAAAGTACAGCAACCATAAACCCCCAGAAATACTCCTCTTTCCCATAACCAAACTGATGGGCCTCATCCGGTCCTTTTCCTGACCGCTTCCTTCCTATAAGAAGGAATACCTGATTTGTAGTATCTGCAAGGGAATGAATTGCTTCCGCAAACATTGCAGAGCTCCCCGAAATCACAGAAACAATGTATTTAATGACCGCTATTGAAAAATTTGCACCAAGGGCAAAAAGTACTGCACGCAGCGAATTGCTTTCGTTCTTCATCTATTTTGAGTAAAGCTTAGTCCTGCCATTAGGAGACAGGTAAAAAATTCTTCAGATTTTTACAAATATCCTGTTCTTGTATAACCAGTAACAGATATACCATAAAGCTGCCCATACTGCCAGACTGGTAGTGATTCCGACAAGAATCTCTCCTCCCCATGAAAAAAACAATTTAGTAAAAGGAGTGAAGAAACTGGTGAATATGTCAGCGCCGCCCACACTGAATAAAAGATATATAAATATGCAGTTCATACCCACAATTATAAAAAACTGCGCTCCTTTCTTAAACAATTTTTTTACATCAATCAGCCAGTAGCAGAAGCTGAGCGCCAGTATGGCATAGCCACCGCTTGTAAAGACAAACGATGCGGTGGCAATCTTCTTAATAATCGGAGTAATGCTTAGAATATCAAGTGAATATCCGATAATCAAACCTGCCAGACCTGCAATGATCATTGTTCCGATTTTCTGGCCTGAGGTCCGGTTACTCATCAGGATTTTACCGCATAAAACACCCCATACTGTATGGGCCGTTGTTGAAACTGCATTCAACGATGCCCAGATACTTGATTTATCAACCCCTTCAATTTTATTGTTCACCCACGACCCAAGATTCTGAAATGGCTCCCATGGATGATTAAAACCTTCTACAGGGAATAATCTGTAGGCCAGGTCGATCAGTAACAGGATAACAAAAGTGAAAATGATCTGAAATGAAAAACTCTTCTTCCTTATCAGGAATGCAACAAGATAAGTAACCGATAACTGGGCAAGTACGTTCTGAAATCTGAAACCTATTTGTCCCGATCCCATGCAATATAAAGCCCAACCAAAAAA
>CAYPKL010000414.1:0-3025 GCA_964411285.1 uncultured Rikenellaceae bacterium | reverse complement strand
TGATCTTATCCTGATTACCGGCCCTACAACAGGGGTAATTGAACTCATTGCAGGTGAAATACGTGTCGATCTTAAAGAGACCGGAAAAGCCTTAAAGGGCCAATTTTGTTCTGTTAAAATTCCGGATTTACTCAGACGATCAGATAAGGTGTACAAATGGATTGAAAATGCCCCGCTGATCACTCAAAAAAATGATTAAACCCGGGTATTGATTTTACCGCACTCAGAATTTTTCCGGTGTTAATACTTACATCATCCGTATCGGTTTCAACATAAATCAGATTATCTGCCTGCTTCTTCTTCAGGCTATACATGTATGCTTTATCATAGTACCGGAGGGTGATTTCAACAGCCCTTGAAAAATTGCCTTTTTCTATCGATTCTATTGCCTCCCCTGAGTTTTCTCCTCCAAGCCTCCTGGAGATCCTTTTTACGGAAGAAACCAGATCGGCGACTGAGTATTTTGAATATTCTTCAAGCAATCTGGGAAGACGGGTTTTCACATCCATGAGAAGCACGATTACAGGATTGTTCTGCATATTAAGATAAAACTCACGGGGCATAAAGACTGTTCCGATATTCTGGCTCTCATCTTCCAGCCATAACGGTCTGGTGGCGTCAGTCTGTTTCCATTTCTCAAATAAAAGGTTGGCAAAATGTTCTGAAGTGGGCGGCGGCAGCTGACCCAGCGAACCAAATGCCGATCCTTTATGGTTTGCCAGCCCTTCCAGATCAATGACCTGATGGCCTGTAGTGCTTAAACGTCTGAGAATACCTGTTTTTCCGCTTCCCGTAAGCCCTCCGAGAATTATGAGCTTCCTTTTATCAGTCAGACTCACGAGCAGATGATGCCTGTAAGATTTGTATCCCCCTTCCAGCACTTCTGTTTCAATATCCCCGAGTGAAAAAAGCCAGGCCATTGCTTCAGATCTCATTCCTCCCCTCCAGCAATGGACAAGAAGTTTTTTTTGTTCTGCAATTGCAAGCGCTCTTTCAAGCTTTGAATACATTGCGGGGCCTGAAAGTCTGAGACCTTCAATTATTGCTTCAGTTCGACCCTTTTCCCTGTAGATTGTTCCGACAACCTCTCTTTCTTTATCGTCGAAAAGCGGAATATTGTGAGCTTTCGGAATATGTCCCGTTCTGAACTCAGACGGAGACCTTACATCAACAACCGGAATGGTTTCGGCCAGTTCAAGGAACCGGCTGATATCTGTTTTTTGCTTTACTCCGAACGTCATATACTTCAGGTATTTCAGGTCGCTTCTTTCATCCCTGTATTCTGAAAATCAGCTGCAAAAAATTTCAGTTCCTGATGAAATGTTTCTTGAAGAATTTCTTCAGATCATCAATCCTTACCGGTTTTGGAATGAACTCCCTGATACCGGACAGTTCGGCTTTTCTTTTCGAGTCGGGCATATTGTCAGCGGTAAATGCAACAATGAGTAATGTATCATCATATTCCAATATCTTGCGGGCCGATTCAAAGCCATCCATCTCCGGCATTAGCAGATCCATAAAAATGACATCATATCTACGGGTTTTTGCCTGGATCAATCCGGCAAAACCGTCGTCTGCAAAATCAAACGAATATCCGAGACTTTTTAGCATTGTACCCAGAACTTTTTGGTTCATTTTGTTATCCTCAACAATAAGAATACGAATGTTGCTGTTACCAGTAACGCTCTCCTGAGGAAGGGACAATTTGTCAATTTCAGTAAAACTGCTTCTAACCATATCATAAAGCTCTTTTATCTCGTATGGTTTTACGATATAATGATCAACACCCAAAGTTATAGATTTCAGCAGATTGCCTTTCTTATCATTTGAGCTTATCAGCATCATTATAAATTGTTTTGTCAGTTTATTTTCCCATAACTCTTTTGCCGCATCAAAACCATTGAATTCCAGATCATCAAGTACAACTACAAAGTGATATCTTTTTTCAGAAAAATTCAGATTTGCTTTTATTTGATTAACAGTTGATTTCTGATAGGTGGTGACTGTTATCGTAAGTCCCAGCTTATGCAGCGAATTCAGAATCTCCTCGTCACGTGTCTGACTTCCTGTAATAACGAGAGTTCTTACGTTACCGAAAGATTTGACGTTTTCAAAATGGAGATTTTTATCTGCTGTTTCATTGGAATTGACTGAAATGGAAAAATTAATTTTCGTGCCTTTGGTTTCATCAATACCTGATGGACATACAGCAGAAAACTCCCCGCCCATGAGCTCTGCAAGCTGCCGGGCCAGGATAGTTCCAAATCCTGATCCATCATCATCCTGATGAACTTTTGAATCAATATTTATATAGTCGCCGAATATTTTTTTCAGAGTGGCTTTGTCAAAAATCCTTCCTGTATCTGACAATTCAAATCCCAGTCTGATCAGCCCGTCGCTCTTTTCTATTAATCTGCAATTCAGATTTATAATTCCCTGGTCGGTATTTTCTGATGAATGATTCAATAAGTTGGTAAGGACCTGTCTTAACCGGAATGGATCACCGATTACCTTGTCGGGAACATTTTCATCAACGGAGCAATTAAGTTTAACCTGTGTCTCATCAATATTTGTTCTTGCAAGGTCATAGCAATAAACTATTTCTTCCCTCAGGCTGAAAGGGATTTCGTCCAGAATCATTTTCCCTGATTCAATTTTTGAAAAATCGAGTATATCATTAATGATATTTAATAACACTTCGGCTGACTGCCTCAGCAGGCCCGCTATTTCTTTGTCTTCCGCTGACAATTTATGTTTGATAAGAATATCTGACATCCCTATTATTCCATTTAGAGGAGTTCTTACCTCATAACTCATCCTTGCCAGGAATTCCGATTTTGCAGTGTTGGCCTTTGCCGCCCGTTTGCGTGCTGATTCCAGCATCGTCACATCAAAAAGCATTTCAAGATCAGCATCTTCTCCCTGATATCTTACCGGGATAGTGTTTCTGAACAAAATCAATTCACCAATCTCTTTCCTGATAATTACAAACTGATCAGGACTAAATGTTCCTCCGAGGTTTTTT
>CAYPKL010000413.1:0-5114 GCA_964411285.1 uncultured Rikenellaceae bacterium | reverse complement strand
CCGGCCATAATCACACCGCCGGCAAAACCGCCGCCGGGTGTCAGGTGGCCGTGAATAATAACATATATGCCATAAAGAAAGACCATGCCTGCAATAAGCTGGGTTGTTTTCTTTACTATGACTGTCATCCCTTTCATTTCTTTCCTTTAATTCTTAATATAGTCAGCACTCCAAGCACCGCTGTAACCAGCACGGTTGCCTCACCCATGGTATCATATCCTCTGAAGTCAAATACAACTCCGGTCACAAGATTTGCACTTCCTGTCTTTTCAGTTGCTCCCTCGATATACGGAAAGGCCATGCGAAGAGTGCTCCTGCCGAAGGTGTCGAGGGTCTCTATAGATATTTTAAAAAACCAGAACAATAACAGTATCAGCAATATGCTTGTTACAATTGAAATATACCCTTGCATGTCAGGTTTTGAAAATAGTTCCTGACGCGAGCTGTCAAGAACAACAGCTACCATAATTATAAGGGTTATTGTTTCCACAACAATCTGCACAATAGCAAGGTCGGGCGCTTTAAGCAGCAGGAAACAGATCACCAGACCATAGCCGACAATACCGCAGGCTATAACTGCAGAAAGCAGGTCCTTTGCATGGATTGCATATAACGCCCCTGCTATCATCAGCACGGTTATTATGGATATGGCAATTTCCATGGAGCTTAATTTATTTATATCATAATAAGCAACATAATAATCAGACCGGCAAAAACCCAGATAATATACCCGGGGAGCACGCCGGCATGAGACTCACTGAGGCTATGGCTGATTCCAAGAACAAACTGCTTTGAAAGGTCATAAATATCAAACCATTTCTTTTCAGCTTTTTTGTACATCCAGGCGAAAAACCCGATTTCCCCAATAGTCTTATAAAATTCAACCGTTGGGTAGCTTGTCTGATCCTGTAGCCTTTCTCCTCCGATAAAACTGTCTTCAGTTCTGAATTTCTTCAACCCGGTCACGAGATAAAGAATGATTCCCAGAATAATTGAAACAAGTACAAGGATAGAGACAACTGTTGAATTCCAGAATCCTGTGAACTGAATTTCACCGGTAACCGGCGACAATAATTCAGGCACAATAATGTTTGTGGCAAATACGCCAAATACGATGCAGCATAATGCCAGTATTACCTGGGGTATCCACATAAGGAACGGCGCCTCCCTGATACTCTCCATGCCTTTTTGGCGACGGTTGAGAAAGATCCCGCCGATAAACTTGATAAAGCTGGCCAGGGTAAGTGCGGAACCCAGAACGGCAAATCCAAGCCATAATACCCAAAGGTTGGATGACAGACCTGATCCTGTCCCGAACTCTATGATACCCTGATAGATCATCCATTTCGAAGCAAAACCATTGAAGGGAGGGACGCCTGAAATTGACATTGCGAAAATCAACGATGCAGCAAAAGTGACAGGCATCGCTTTTGAAAGTCCTCCCAGATCTTCAATATTTTCCTTTCCCGTACGGTATTCAACACATCCTGCCGACAGGAACAGCCCGCTTTTATAGAGAGCATTATTGATCATGTGGAACAGACCGGCAGCCACTCCGATTGTTGAACCCAGACTAAATCCAAGGATCATATAACCAACCTGCGAAACAGCATGAAATCCCAGAAGCTTTTTATAATTGTGCTGGACAAGGGCCATCATTACGGCGCTTATGATTGTAATTCCTCCGGTCAGTAACAGAAAAAATGTTATCCACTCATTCATGACGAACATGTCGTTGGTTATCCTGGCAAGAAGATAAATTCCCAAAAGCTTATCAAGTGAAGCCGGCAGCAATGCTGAGGATGATGCAGGAGCATCTTTGGCATAATCAGGAACCCACGTGTGAAACGGAAATGCGCCGGCTTTTGTGAAACTTCCGATCAGCAGGGCGAAAAATGCCGTTACTGTCAGAGGATTATCTGTTGTCAATGATATTTCGCTGATGTTCAATGATCCCGTCAGCTTCCATATAAGCGCTATACCTAAAATCATTATGGAGTCTGAAGCGCCGATAAGGATAAGAGTCTTTTTTGCAGTTGCTGAACTATCCTCATTTTTTCCGGGAATAAGCTTATAAAGGGTGATTCCCAATATGCCCCAGAAAGTGATAAATAATAGCAGATTATCCGACAGAGCTGCACCAAGGGCGCAACCGGCTGTGATAAGAAAATATGAGAAATAGTTTCCGGCTCTTTCCTTCTTAATATAAACAAGTGAATACAAAAGGATAAGAAAAGTAAATATGCCTGTGAATAATACAATCAGACGAGTGAGATTATCTGCTTTGAATACTGCATATCTTTCAGCGTCACCGGAGACATCTGTACCGAAAATATAAAAGCCGGGTCTGTTTGACAGATCATGTAATACGCCGGGTTGAAAATCTGCTTTAAAAATAATTACTGCAAGATATCCGACAACTAAAGTAACCAGCAGGGTGATGACACCCTTTAAAGTCCTTAGTTTCTCAGGTATGAAGAAAAGCAGCAGTCCCGCTAAAACTGGCAACAATATTATGCTGGCTATTTCTTTCATTTTAATCTGTTAATTTCTTCTTTTATTTCAAGAGTTCTTGATATTGATCTGTCAATCAACTCCCTTGCATTCATTATCTTTTCACCTGAAAGGCAGTCATAGACATTTGCCATCCGTTCGGTACAGCAATAACATGGATCAACTCCGGCTAAGGTAATTGTGGCATCGGCTATTGTCTGTCCGATGCATGATTTTTTGAAAGTTGCAATATTGACATAGCTGGGCGCCCTGATCTTATGCCTGACCGGTGAATTTGAACCGTCGGATACGACAAAGTGAAACACTTCTCCTCTGGGAGCCTCTGCGCGTCCATTACCTATACCCTCAGGAATTTCGTTTACCTTAACTTCAATTTCTCCTTCTTTTTCCTTTTCCAGTTTAGTCAGACACTGTTCGATAATAGAAATTGATTCATACATCTCAAGAAGACGCACTTCAGCTTTTGCGAATACGTCCCCCTCCTGAGCCGTAATAACTTTCCAGTCGACAAGAGGGTAGGCAGCGTAAGGATCATCTTTTCTTACATCAGTTGCAACTCCGGAAGCCCTTGCTGTTGGTCCGACAGCTGCATAATCAATGATATCCTGTTTAGTCAGGATGCCTACTCCTTTGGTTCTGGCATGAATAACCGGATCGTCCATTATTGCACCGGTAAGCAGATCTGTTTTTTTCTTTACGTCGCTCAGTACCTTCCGTATAGTGGCAATTTTACTGTTTTCAATATCTCTTCTGACACCTCCAACCTTGAACATTGCATAGCTGTTCCGGTTGCCGGTTATCATTTCGAACAGGTCGAGCACCGGCTCGCGGTATTTCCATGCCCACATGAAAACGGTATTGTAACCCAGAAAATGGCCTGCCAATCCAACCCACAGGAGGTGACTGTGAATACGTTCCAGTTCACCGATGACCGATCTGATGTATTTTGCCCTGTCTGTCGTTTCTATACCGGCTATCTCTTCAACAGCATTTGCAAATGCAAAAGGGTGGGAAGTAGAGCAGATTCCGCATATTCTTTCAACCAGAAAGAAAACCTGATCGTAGGTTTTTGATTCACTGAGCTTTTCAATGCTTCGGTGGTTGTACCCTGTCACCCACTGAATATCCCTGACAATTTCTCCGTCACAGTACAGCTTGAATAATTCAGGCTCTTCCTGCAGAGGATGATAAGGACCAATTGGTATGAGTGTTTTTCTGCTCATTCTGATTCCTCCGTAACCGATTTAAAATCTTTCCGGTAAGGGTAAACTCCCTCTGCCCAGTTGCCTTCAGAAATCAGTTTTTCCTGATTCGGGTGGTTTAGGAAATTTATTCCAAAGAGCTCATGCATCTCCCTCTCGATCCAGTTTGAAGCATTGAACATATTTGAAAGTGATTCAATCTGAGGATTCTCCCTGTCAAGCACAACGTGAATATTAATAATCAGTCCAGTAGAATCTTTACTGAAATGATAATGGATTTCAAATCCTCTTTTTGAATGAAGGGCGGAAGCGATTATAAATCTAAACCCTGCATCCTTGTACAGATACTCTGCTATATTAAGCAATGAATCAGACCTGATTGTAACGATAATGCGTTTCTGATTCCTGATTTGTGTTTCAAGGATATCAGAAGTAAACTTTTCTTTGAAGTTTTGTATAATTGATTTCGTCTCCATTTACTTATTTACGAGTTTGACTATGCCTGCGATAATCGCTTCCGGTTTTGGAGGGCATCCGGGAATGTACGCATCGACCGGAATAACTTTATCCACAGGTCCTGCAAAAGTTATGCTCTCCGCAAATATCCCTCCTGTACAGCCGCAGGCTCCGATAGCAACCACAAGAATTGGCTTGGGAGCCTGATTATAAATCTCAATTAATCGTTCTTTATCATGCATATTGATCGAGCCGTTTACCAGAAGCACATCCGCATGCCTGATACTACCCACCAGCAGAATACCGAATCGCTCGAGATCATGCCGCGGTGTAAGACAGTCGAGTATCTCAATGTCACAATTATTGCATGAGGCTCCTCCGAAGTGAAAGACCCAGAGCGACTTTTTGAAGCAATAACTTTTAAATCCCACGATCTTAATAATTATACTAATAAAATGATAGCAACTAATATCCAAACACAATCAAAACTATTGCGATAACCGCGATCAAATTCATCCATACCAGGAAAAAATTGACAGCCTGTTTAATTTTTATCCTGGGATTTGTATTTCTTATAAGAGTGAGAAGAAGTACAATTGCAAGAATTTTTAATACACTCCACAAAATATTGATACCATCCAGCCTGAAGCCACCAAGCAGGATTGCTGTAAGCAATGCCGGCAGAATAAAAAGCATTATATGCTTTGTCAGCTTAATCAATGCATAGGCAGCTCCGGAGTACTCAATAAAAATACCTTCGGTTATCTCTGCCTCTGCTTCAGGCATATCAAAAGGAACCATTGCCAGTTTTGCCTGGATGCAAAAAATGCCCGCAATAAAAAGCAGCACCCCTGAAATACTTCCAATGAATGGCGATCCTGCCTGCTGAACCTGAATAATGTTGTATAGATCGAACTGCTGGCCGCATTTCATTATTACACC
>CAYPKL010000412.1:0-3269 GCA_964411285.1 uncultured Rikenellaceae bacterium | reverse complement strand
GAAGATAAGAACCGTGACGATCTTGTCGGGCATGTGTATGATGTTACCTACGGCGTTATCAGAAGAGGAATTGACAATCTGGTTGTAATCGACGATTCGATAGTAAGAGGAACTACTCTACGGCAAAGCATAATTAAGATTCTTGACAGGCTCGATCCTAAAAAAATTGTAATAATATCTTCATCTCCGCAGTTGAGGTATCCCGATTGCTACGGTATCGATATGGCTAAGCTTGGCGATCTTATCGCTTTTAAAGCCGCCATTGAATTACTGAAGGAAACCGGGAAGGAGGATCTGATTCACCGGATATATAAGGAAGCTAAAGAAGAGATTCTCAAGCCGGTTACAGAAATCAATAACCTTGTAAAGGAAATATATAAACCATTTTGTACCGGGATGATTTCTGCTAAAATATCAACATTGCTCAAAGCGGAAGATATAAAGGCAGAGGTGGATATTGTTTTTCAGTCGATAGAAGGACTTCATGAGGCCTGTCCCGGACATACCGGCGACTGGTATTTTACCGGAAAGTATCCAACACCAGGCGGAAATAAGGTGGCAAACCAGTCGTTTATCAATTATATGGAAGGCAGAAATGCAAGGGCTTACTGATTTGTGTGAGTGAACCAGGTAATCAGAAAATCCTTTTTGTATGAAGCAAGATGTCTGTTTATCTTCTCAATATAAATATCCCTCAGGGTAATCATAATCCCTGTCTCCTCAACGTCCCCGAATTTATGATTAATAAATGTACCGAAAGTCCTCATTGTTGGTGATAAACCCATATAGGCGTTAATTAAGGGGGGGATATTTTCACCAAGATTTCTGACCTCTCTTGACAGAATTTTATAATTGTCTTTGTATCTCCATCCCCTGAAGAGTTTTTTCATTTCATCTTCATGAATATCAATATCAGCAAGATCGTTAGGAATTACAAGTCCATCCGGGTCATTAAAATGCCGCTTCAGGAAATACAGTATCATGTTCCTGGCTTTCTGGTTGAAATGAGGATACATTGTCACCTTACCAAAAAGATACTTCAGATGATGGTTATCAAGTATGAGGGCTCCAAGACCATCCCACAGGTTATCAAGTGCATAAAGACTTTTACGGCCCATTGTGCGTGACTGATAATCGGGATGGACAAAAGAGCGGCCGAGTTCCATAAGGTGAGGGTAATATTTTTTCAGGAATTTATTTGAAAACCTGAAATAAGACGATGAGGCAAGTTTGGTGATATCACAGTCAATGCATCCCTTTTTAGGGAAATAGAAACGATAGCCTCCTATGATTGCCTGCCTTTCAGGGTCCCATACAATAAGCTGCTGCTGGGGATCATCCTTGTAAAGGTCGAATTCATCAATGTCAAGATCTTTGCCCGTTCCCCCGCCTGCATGCCGGAAAGTAATCTCCCTGACCCTGCCTACTTCATGCATTAATGCAGGGGAGTTGTTATTGTCAAAAATGTAAACATCGTTATTGCTGTTGTTGGTATGCCTGAGGAGCTTGTCTTGTGTAAGTTCGGCAATAATTTGATCCTTAGGTAGTTGGTCTGCTACAGGTTTCATTTTTGTTTATTAACATGCCAAATATAGAATATTCTGTTAAAATGGGACCCCGATTCAGGTATTTTTTAAATTCTTTGAATCTGCTGCAATAACTGATTCAAGGTCATACGATTTCCCCTTCACCCAATCAGCCCATCCGGGTTGTGATTTGGTATTGTTAAAAGTCCGCCAGGGGATGGTTTTTCCAAAGACCAGATTTATAACTTTTCCCTTCTGATGGAACATTTCATCAACCAGATAGAGCATCTCAATATTTGCCTTTATACCCAGAAAATTTCTGATGTTTGAAAGGTTGTAGAAAAAGCTTGAGTTTCTCCCTGAAAAAAATGCCGGAACAATATCCCTTTTATGTTGTACCGCTTTTGAAATAAAGCTTTTATGCCAGGGGAGGTCTTTTATGATTCCCTTTTTCTTCCTGGAACAGAGTCCGGCAGGAAAATAAAGGATTTGGTCGTCGGAAGCATATGCTTCTTCAATCATACGGGCTGCATCCCTTCCCTGGGCTCCATGCTTGTTTACCGGTACAAATATTCCGGAGAGGTTCTTTATGTTCATGAGTATATCGTTGACAGGGAACTTCAGAGCGCTGTAATGCTTTGACAGTTCGTTTATGAAAACAAGACCGTCAAGGCCTCCGAGAGGATGATTTGAAACGAAAATATATTTACCTCTTTCAGGTATATTTTCACTGCCAAAAACATTATAAGATATGTCAAAATATTTCAATCCGGCTGCAATAAAACCTGAATCCTGCAGGTGCCCGTATGTGGCCAGAAATTCATTTATTTCATCCTGGTGGACAATTCTTTTCAGGTATCTGACAACAAAATGCGGAATAGTTTTTTTTAATGCAGGGTTTTTGGAGTACAGAATCTGTTCGACATCAACTTTTTGAAGTTTATTTTTATCTGAAGATTCATCCATAATGCAGGAAGTCCTTTTTAGAATTTGAAAGTTCAAATTTATCAAAAAATAGTTTAATCAATGTAATAGCTTTCAATCTCCCAACAGGGGGATAGCTAATCTCTATGCACAACTTCCATTGATAAATTTTCATTGGGTGTTAGCATCTGATTTTTGTCCTTTGTGATCAAGGATACTCGGGATGTAGTTAGTTTCTTAAGATGAGTATGTGAATCAGTTCATGGATTACGGTCTCAGAACAAGTAATTTTAATTTACAGCTACAACATGTTCAGCTCCTGCAGAGCTGAGAATCGTAGTATGATGTTCGACCCCCGATTGCATCGGGGGTTATTCACATTCAGTCACTTACATGACTGTTTTGTTCAGCTCTTACTGAGCTTCATAGAAAATTGAGATTGATTCCCGGGGTTGGCAAAGCGACTTAATTCAGGTCACTTACGCGATTAGCCTGTTATAACCTTCTATGATTTAATGTCAGAATATATTACACGCAACTGATTTTTATATGGAGGATGATAGTATTGTTCCAGGTTTGGCTCTGCAGAAGCCGGAGAAAGCATTTCTCAGAAACGTACCACAAACCGGTACCTTACCGCTAATAACATTCTCCGGTGCTGGACAATAGAATTACTGAGACGTATCTCAAACAGATACCTGCCTGGCAATAACATGCCCAGAAGGTGCTTGACAATTGAATTTCAGAAGCGTACCTCAAACAGATACCTGCCTGGCAATAACATGCCCAGAAGGTGCTTGACAATTGAATTTCAGAAGC
>CAYPKL010000411.1:0-3786 GCA_964411285.1 uncultured Rikenellaceae bacterium | reverse complement strand
TAAACCTGAAGTGAGGGAAATGCTTATAAACAGGATGAAAGAGGGTGTGGAAGTTTCAAAAAGAACCGGCGCTAAATGGGCTCTGGTTGTTCCCGGGAGATATGATGAGAGGCTTCACAGCGATTTCCAGACAGCAAATGTAATTGATAATCTAAGGTTTTGCTGCGATATAGTTGAACCGGCAGGACTTACAATTGTCCTGGAACCGCTGAACACAATCCATGACCATCCGGGATTGTTCCTAACCGGCATCCCCCAGGCATATTCAATCTGCAGAGCGGTAAACAGAAAATCGTGCAAGATCATCAATGATGTTTATCATCAGCAGATAACCGAAGGCAATCTTATTCCGAATATTGAAGCAGCGTGGGATGAAATAGGCGCTTTCCATTGCGGTGACAATCCGGGGCGTAATGAACCGGGTACCGGTGAGATCAACTTCAAAAATGTGTTTAAATACATCTATAACCGCAATTATAACGGAGTGATATGCATGGAGCACGGCATAAGCAATCGTACAAAAGAAGGAGAACTAAAAGCAATTGAGGCGTACAGGGAGAGCGACAGCTTCGTGGTATAACAGATTTCAGGTAATTTGCCAAAAACATTCAAATTTAATAACCACGTTACTAAGGGCTGTCTCAAAAGTCCTTTGTGCACTCCTTTGTGATGAACTTTGTGTCCTTCGTGGTAAAAAATAAATCCATTAACCACTAAGCCTGCCTGTCTGACGTCAGGCAGACAGGGATCACTAAGGTAAAAACCAAGGACACTAAGAAAAAACAGTAAGATTATATACTTTTAAGACAGTCTCTTATACTTTCCGGGTTAATAAAGCATTGATAAGCGTTTAATTATAAAGAAAAATGAGAAAAAATATTTATTCAGGACTTATTCTTATTCTAATGTTATCTGTTTCACATAAAACCAGCGGGCAGTCTTCAAGACTCCTTGTCGGAGGATATGCCGAAAAGGGAGAAAAGGGACTTCTGATTGTTGACGTGGATTTTGCAAAGGGGACATTTACAACTGTTTCAGAATGCGATGCAGGGAATAATCCTTCCTATTTCTGCATTTCGAAAAAACGAAGCCTTATTTATGCCGTGAATGAGGTTGGCAGGGTCGATGGTGTCAGGGCTGGCGGCCTAACAGCTCTCAGGCTTGATATAAAAAATGGTACCGCGGAAAAGGTAAAAGAGCTGGCTGTGCCTAACGGAGGGCCATGTTATATCTCCCTGTCACCGGCTGAAGATTTCCTTTTAATAGCAAATTACGGAGGCGGATCGGTAGCAGTCGTCAAACTCGATGCCGGCGGGATCCCTTCAGAAGTAAGCGACACAATTATTTTTAAAGGTGAAGATGGTCTCCGCTCACATGCTCATATGATCGCACCAGGCCCCGATGGAAAGAAAATCTATCTGGCAGACCTGGGGTTTGACAGAATTGCAATATATGACCTTGATCAGGCTTCAGGAAAGCTGATAAACACAGGTTATGCAAAACTGTCAAAAGGATCGGGCCCGCGTCATTTTACATTTGGAAAGGACGGAGCAAAAATGTATGTAATTAATGAGCTGGCTTCAACACTGTCGGTCTTCGACGTTGCAAAAACAGGTGAATTAAATGAGATACAAACTCTTTCAACTTTACCTGAAGGATTCACAGGCAAGAGCTTTTGTGCCGATATTCACCTTTCAAAAAACGGGAAGTTCGTTTATGGATCCAACAGGGGACACAATTCGATAGTAACCTATAAGATACAACCCGACGGAAAAGTCATTCTTGCCGGACATACTTCATGCGGCGGTGAATGGCCGCGTAATTTTGTTGTTGATCCATCAGGTAAATACCTGCTTGTCGGGAATCAGAATTCAAATGATATTGCAGTGCTTAAGATAAATCGTAAAACAGGAGTTCCGGGTGAATCTCTATTTGGATTCAAAACCAAAAGCCCGGTCTGCCTGAAGTTCTATGGTTCCAAATAAATGTTGTGCAATCTCATTTTGAACTCAGAAATTGTTGGATTGTGATCACCCTGGCGTAATTTTTAAGAGTGCTCAGGGTAGAATAATGCACATCAGCTGCTTTGATCACTTCATCCTCAAAGACAACGTCCTTTGTTGCGCAGGCATCGTGGATCAGGGTGCAATTGAATCCAAGATCGCTTGCTGACCTTGTTGCGGCTTCAACACACATGTGGGTCTGCATTCCGCAAATGACAAGGGATTTGATTTTTTTGGCCCTGAGATGATCAAGGAGATTAGTACCGACAAAACTGTTGACGGCATCTTTATAAATTATCTTTTCTCCTTCCAATGGGGCTACCAGGTTATTTATTTCACTTCCGGATTTTGATCTGTGACCTATAAAAATTACCGGGAGCCGGTCCTTTCTGAATTCAGCAAGGAGCTTTGCCGCATTCATTGCAGCTTTTTCAGGTCCCACCAACTCAGATGTGCCTCCCGGGAAGTAGAAATTCTGAATATCTATTACCAGGAGGGCAGTGTCGCCTGTCTGACCGGAAGCATTGATAAGGGATGAAACCGCCAGAATCAGCAATACAATAAGGATCTTTTTCATTTTTTAAGGTTCAATTTCTGTGACAAATTTACGAATTTATTTATGCGTTGTTTGTGAGGCTGTCTCAAAAGTCCTTTGTGCGCCCCTGGTGCTGAACTTTGTGTCCTCGTGGTAAAAAATAGATTCATTAACCACCAAGCCTGCCTGTCTGACGTCAGGCAGACAGGGATCACAAGGGTAAACACAAAGGAGACCAAGGAAGAATAGCATTCTTCTATTACTTATAAGACAAACCCTGCTTGACCCTGTTGATCTGGGGCTTCTCACAGACTTTAAGGATGATAAATGCTATATAATAATATGATATATAATATAACATATAATATATAAGCAAGTTATATATATCAATTACTTGAATGATATATTAAACCTGGTGTAAAGTTAAACCTATTATGTCGCTATCAGGATTATTTCGGATTTCGGATCTTCGATTTCGGATTTTCAAATCCGCAATCCGCAATCCACGATCCGCAATATTTTAAACGATTATATATTCTTTCTGCTTTTAAGATTATTCGTCAATTTATAATTAACATAACACCAGGTTATTGATATTGTGACTATTTACCCCGGACACATTTTCTGAAAAATTCTTACCATACTCTAAAATTTTATTTGTAACATTATTACCCTGAAAAGAAATCCTCATGTTGAACAGAAAAGTCTTATTACAGAATTTATCAGATCATCAGGATCATCAATGGGATGTCGTTGTTATTGGAGGTGGAGCCACAGGACTGGGAATAGCTCTGGATGCTGTAACGAGAGGGTATAAAACCCTTTTGCTGGAACAGTCGGACTTTGCAAAAGGCACATCGTCACGAAGCACAAAACTTGTCCATGGCGGGGTACGATACCTTGCCCAGGGCGACATCCTTCTTGTCACCGAAGCATTGCATGAAAGAGGCCTAATGCTTAAGAATGCTCCCCATCTTACAGGCAACCAGGAGTTTATTATTCCTGTCTACGCTATCTGGGATTGTATCCTGTATACCACCGGACTGAAATTTTATGATGTGCTTGCAGGGCGTCTTAGTATGGGTAAGTCATATTTTATCAGGAAGGCTGAAGTTATCAGGCGTTTACCCCTTATCAGACCGGAAGGCTTAAAAGGAGGGATTGTATATCATGATGGTCAGTTTGACGATTCGAGAATGGCAATTGCTCTTGCCAAGGCATGTGCCGGCAACGGGGGTACGGTACTTA
>CAYPKL010000410.1:0-5443 GCA_964411285.1 uncultured Rikenellaceae bacterium | reverse complement strand
GTATTGTTATTCCGACACAAGACAATTTTAATGAGTTAAAATTTTATGAATCAGGCAGAACGGCATTCATCAATAAAGACAAACAACTGAATATCCAGATAAAAACTGATAAACCGCAATACAAACGAAATGAAAAAGTTCTGGTGAATTTAAATGTTACTGACGATAAAGGGGATCCTGTTGTTGCAAGGTTATCCTTTTCGGCTTATGCTGCCATGCCAAACTCATTTCCACTTCAGAATGATAACATGACAACCGGTGCAATAATGAAAAACAATCTGTCAGGATTAATGTCAATCTGGAATCAGGTAATATCACAATCGAAGGAAGAATTCTCTCAAATAATAAGCTCAGAAGAAGATATTAAATCAGGATCAGAATCATTTTTAAAACCCCGTTTAAGGGAATTCTATGCTCATAATCTTTCGGTTATAACAGAGCTTTCCGGTAGTTCATTTACTGTACAGGAGAAAAATGATCTTGAAAAAATAAAGGCGAAAAAGGAAAACGGAAACCAAATGAAGCCAACCGGATATACCGCAGATCGCAATATTTTTGATATTCTTATGCAAATCAAACCTTATCAATTAATTAACGGCAAAATAATCTTTGCAAATAGCGGCCAAAATTCATTTAATTCCCAGAATGGAGCTTTAATAGTAGTTGACGGAATAAGTATGGGTACAGATACTGAATACCTTAAAAGTATACCTGTTACAAATATTGTAAAGATTAATGCCTTAACAAGTCCATCAGATATTCAGAGATATACAGCATTTAATAATGTAGGTGTTGTTGAAATTACTACGAAAACAGGTAGCAACGGGACTAACCCGGTCCAGCAAATAAAAGAAAACAAAGGCAGCACGGTTTTCTGGGATCCTGATATTAAAACGGACAGGTCAGGGAAGGCAACCATAAGTTTCTTCAGTAACAAATCCTCCCCGGTAATATTATCAGTGGAGGGCATAACATTAAGTGGATTGGAAGGAAGCAGTACTATTCAACTCTCAGTGAAATAAAATTTACCCGATCAACAATGAGGAGGAAGAATAAAAAAGAATAGATCGGACAAATATGAATCTCAGGAATTCACTCACATTTTTTGTTTTTTATTTGTTACTGATCTTTAGGGTTGATGGACAAATCCAAATTATTTCAGGATCCGATACGAATAATTACCAGCCTGTTGATTCATTTTTCAATATTCTTGAGAAAAAACATACAATCAAGTTCTTTTATGAAAATAAGCTTTTAGCTGTTCAGAAGCTTCCCCGATCCTTATCTGTCCTTCCGCTTGAAGAAGCGTTTATTAAGCTGGCGGAGATCACAAAATGCACCTTTGTTACAATAGACTCAAGCTCTTATATATTAATGCCAATAGGAGATTCCGGAATTTTACCGGTCAGGGATAAAGGTCTGTTAATTATTGGGAATCCAAATGATTATGGCAAATATAAAACTGCTACATTCAGAGGAACCCTGTTAGATGCAAAAACAGGCAGCCCTCTTGTTGGTGCCACGGTATACATTAAGAAGCTTGACATTGCAACCACTACTGACAAGAAAGGAATTTTCATATTGAATCTGCCGGTTGGGGAACACGAGATGGAATTCTCCTATCTTTCTTATGAACGTAACTCCCAAAACATAAAATTAGTAAGTAATGGCACCGCTGAATTTGAAATATACGAGAAATTGGTAATCATGAATGAAGTTATAATTCATGGGGAAAAATCCGGATCCAATATATCAGGTACACAAATGAGTCTGATGCGGTTTGATTCAAAATCACTGAAAGAATTACCACTGTCGACAGGAGAAAAAGACGTACTCAGGAGCGTGACACTGTTACCAGGGATTCAATCGGTTGGAGAGTTTGGTTCTGGTTTTAATGTCAGAGGAGGGAGTGCCGATCAGAACCTGATTTTATTGGAAGATGCTCCCCTGTTTAATTCTTCACACCTCTTCGGTTTGGAATCGGTTGTTAATCCCGACGGGGTTTCAGGTCTTACAATTCTGAAAGCAGGTATTCCGGCACAATATGGTGAACGGGCGGCCTCGGTTACGCAAATTCGGCTCGGCAATAATCCCCGCGAAATGCACATGAAAGGTGGTATAGGACTTTTAAGCAGCAGGCTAAACCTGGAAACTCCAGCTTTCAAAAACAAGGCTAATCTCCTTATCGGAGGCCGGAGTTCCTATTCTAGCTGGTTACTGCATAAAATTCCGGATAGCGAGCTCATGAACAGCTCCGCAAATTTCTATGATCTCAATGCTCTTTTAAATATTAGCATTAATCCAGATAACAGATTCACCTTATTTGGATACTATAGTGAAGATAAATTTACCTATGACAAAACTAACCATTATAATTATGGAAGTACTCTTGGAACTATCCGATGGTCCCACACTTATAACGAGCATTTTTCGTCTGTTCTACTATCGAGTTATAGCTTATATAACTATAAATTCACAGAGTTTGATGATCACCTTCCAGTCAGTGCCTATCAAATCAGATCATCACTGCAATACAACAGCATTAAATATAACTTATCATGGATTCCTAATGAAAGGTATTCATTAGATATGGGATTAAACGGAATCATCTACAGATCCATGCCCGGTGACAAAAAGGCTTATGACAGACTATCAACTGTTTTGCCTGTAGTAATTGATCCGGAAAAAGGAATTGAAGGAGCCGCCTATTTTTCGGGAATCATTAACATAACCGGGAATCTTAGCGGTGAAATTGGAATACGATATTCTGAATTTGCACTTCTTGGTCCGGGAATAGTTTATACATACATGAAAAATCAGGGTAAGTCACCTTATACAATAACAGACACAACCCAATATGACAGGAACTCCATAATCAAACGCTTTGCAGGTTTAGAACCTAGATTTTCATTCCGATATACACTCAATGAATATAGTTCCGTTAAACTCAGCTATAACCGGATAAACCAATATATAAACCTCATTTCCAATACATCTGTTGCCATACCTTCCGACATATGGAAGTTGTCGTCACCACAAATTAAGCCCTTGATTGCCGATCAGGTCGCAATAGGCTATTACCGGAATTTTAAACAAAACTCGATTGAAACATCATTAGAGATTTATTATAAAACTTTAAAAAACATTACAGAATATAAAAACGGGACACAGTTACTACTAAATAAAAACATTGACACTGACTTATTACAAGCATATGGTTATAATTATGGTATTGAACTATTTATTAAAAAAAATACAGGCCGTCTGACAGGATGGATCAGCTATACATTATCGAGGTCATTAAGACATACGAACAGTTCGATCACAGATAATCAAATAGATGGTAATAATTACTTCCCTTCGAATTATGACAAGCCTCATAACCTGAATATTATTACCAATTACTACTTCACCCGAAGATGGCATGTGTCAGGTTCATTCAGCTATAATACGGGCCGACCTGTTACTTTACCGGAAAACAAATTTCAATATGGAAACGAATGGCTGGTCAGGTATTCCACGAGAAACAAATATCGTTTACCGGATTATCACAGACTTGATATATCCATTACCTGTGATGAAAGCCTGAGAATTAAAAAGAAATGGAAAGGAAGCTGGACCTTATCTGTCATTAATGTATATGGACGAAAAAATGCCTATTCATGTTTCTATAAAAAAACTGAGCCCAGCTCTAACAATAACTACAGGGCATATAGTCTGTACACCCTGTATATCATTGGAAGACCACTGCCGACATTGACCTATAATTTCACCTTTTAAAAATGAAGAATCAACATATACCTGTAATATTTGCTTTATGTCATATATTGATTTTCTCCGGATGTAGTCGGATTTATGATCCCGTTCTTGAAAACACTAAAGATGTTTTTGTTGTTGAGGCACTTATGACAGATGACCTGGAGACATATTATGTTAAACTTTCATTAACATCGCCCTTTAATTCATCTGCTTTAAGAGATCCTGTATCCGGTGCCAAAGTTTGGGTAATTGATAATTCAGACAGAAGCTTTCATCTCTATTCTGAAACCGGTAATGGCTATTATACATATACACCCAAATCAGGTGCGACAGGTGTTGTCGGACACCCCTATGTACTCCATATTGAAACATCCGAAGGAGATATTTACGAATCTTCTCCCGAAGTGATGCCCTCCCATTCCCAGGTTGATTCTGTATATGTTATAAAAAGAGAGAAAACAGAACTAATGGAATCATCTGATGATGGATCAGTTTTATATGGTATTAAAAATTATATTGATGTAATCTCAGATATTCGGAACATTAGTGTATCAACTCCAAGAGTTCGTTTTGAACCCAACTGGATTTTTGAGATGATTGACCGTCACACTGAAGTGGTCGGCGGTCCTCCACCTCCGCCTACTTATAGATGGATATATACGAAAAACAGTTTATTAAGTATCAGCGATAATGTTAATAGTCAGATACTTAAAGAACAATATGCCGGTTCATTATTGGTTGACAACTTACCAAAGTTATATGAAAAGCAACACCTCGTGTATGTGCTTCTCGTAATGAATTATTATTATCTAACCGATGATTCATATCGTTTTCATTATGATATGAAGAAACAACTTTCAGCTGATGATGCTTTATTTGATCCTATATCAATACAAATCGAAGGGAATATCAAATGCCTTAATGATCCTGAGAGGCCTGTGATAGGAATGTTTGATGTTACTTCACATGAAATTGCCCTGTTTTTTGTAAACCCGAATAATAAAAACAGCCCACCTACTATTAAACCAGTTGGAAACCTTCATGGCCTGCCAACAGAAGCAGAAGGTAATACAGAAGGAACTCCACCTGACTGGTGGATGGAATACTAGCTATATATAATAATTATGAACAGGATCAAAAAATATCTGGTGGTTCCATTTGTAACAGTCTGGTTAGTACAATCTTCAATATCCGCAGGAATCAGTACATCCCAAACCATTACAAGTCCTGAGGAATCTGATTTTAATATATCCACGGAGAGGATATACTTGCATATTGACCGTGAAATTTACATAACCGGTGAGAATCTCTTCTTCAAGGTTTATTTATATAATGAAGAACTTAATAACCTGTCAGATAAAAGTAAAATTGTCTATATAATCATTTGCAATTCGCATAATAAACAAATTATTCAACAGTGCATAGCCCTTTCCGGAGGTATGGGCTATGGCTGTCTGCCACTGCCTGATACCCTGAAAACAGGTTCCTACCGGCTTATCGCCTATACCAACTGGATGAAGAATTATGGGGAATCGACCTTCTTTCACAGAGAATTTCTAATCGCAAATCGATTTGATGAAGAGCCTGTATCTGCCTCTTTGGAAATTAATAATGGAAGTAAGATCGATCTGACGCCTGAAAAGAACAGTCGTTTGCTAATTTCAACTGACCAGGAATCGTACCT
>CAYPKL010000409.1:0-6075 GCA_964411285.1 uncultured Rikenellaceae bacterium | reverse complement strand
TTTGTACCGACTACAATTCTATCCGGACCCATAAAATCCTTAATAGCGGATCCTTCTTTAAGAAATTCCGGATTAGATGCGACATCAAATTCAATTTCTTCGCCTCTGAGTTCAAGTTCTTTTCTGATGGCTTCTTCAACTCTTACTGATGTACCTACCGGAACGGTACTTTTATTTACAACTAATAAATATTCGGTCATATTCCGTCCGATTTCCCTTGCAACATCCAGAACATGTTGAAGATCAGCGCTGCCATCTTCATTTGGAGGGGTCCCGACTGCCAGAAAAACTGCTTCTACTTTATCCAGACTTTCTTTTATTGAGGTAGTAAAGTGGAGCCTGCCGGCTTCAATATTTTTATGGATAATATCTCCAAGCCCGGGTTCATAGATCGGTATTATTCCATTCTTAAGGTTTTCTATCTTTTTAGTATCCTTATCGACACAGGTAATATCTATTCCGACATCAGCAAAACAGGCGCCTGTAACAAGTCCTACATAACCGGATCCTACAATAGTGATTTTCATATGCCAATTAATTTATTATATAGTTCAACATATTTTTGGGTCATTATTTTCAAATCAAATTTTTCAAGAATGATTCTCCTTCCCTCTTCTCCGAGTTTTACTCTTAATTCATGGTCTTTCATAAGGAAACAGATCTTTTCCTCCAGTTGGGCAACATTCTCAGGTTCTATTAAATATCCGTTCAGGTTATCAAACACTATCTCGTTGGTCCCCCCACCGCTGGTCGCTATAACAGGTTTCCCCAATGCCATATACTCTATGATTGAATTTGAGACACCTTCTCCATGAGCTTTTGAATTGGTAATAAGTACTCCGATATCAAAAATATTGACGATTGATTCAACATCATTACGTTTTCCCAGGAAAACTATCCTTTCAGACAATGAATCGGGTATGCTTTCCCTGCATTTGTTCCAGTTAACGCCGGTACCGACAAAGACAAAACGAATATTCTGAAAAGCTGTTGAAAGATTCAGGGCAGCTTTAATCAATGTATCATAATCCTTTCTCACTTCAAAAGCAGCAACCATACCAACAACGAAAATATCCTGAGCGAGATTACCGAATATTTCCTGATACATAAGCGATTTCTCCTTGATTCCTTCAAGACGCTTCAGATCAATGCCGTTGTATATACAAACGGATTTCTTCATGGGAGCTTTATAGGATGCCAGCCCTACATATGAATTACCCACTACTACATCAGCAAACGGAAAAGTGATTCTGGCTCTGAGCCAGAATTTATTCCGGACATTCTGCCGTATTTGTGTATCCACGACCATACCATTCACCAGTTTAATCTTAAGTATTTTGCAAACGGGTGTGACATAAATGGCAGTCATGGTATCCCAACAATGAACAATATCCGGTTTAAAGTCTCTGCATAACTGATAGTAACTTCTGAAAACACTCATGTCCCTTCTGCTTTTCCTGATTAAATAATGGATTCTAATTCCCAGGTCAAATACTTCCTTATAATGAATGTCATCAGTCATTAATGCGAGTTCAAAATTAACGTCAGGTATTTGTCGCAGCGACTTCATTAGCTCGGTTAGCCGCCTTTCCTTACCTCCCGAAGTCATTGTATCAATAACAAATAGAATTTTCAAGCGTATAAGTGTTTAGTTTTAAAATTCGGAAACTTAGTTATTTTAGAGAATAAGCCTGATCGTTAATTTGCCGCCAGATCTAAAAATAGATTACTTATCTCTTCGATCCTGCTTTCATCCAAAGCATGATTTTTTTCTACATACGATCTGCTTCTTTCAGCGAATTCCGGAGTATTATTTACATTATTTATTTCTTTAGCCAATAATCCGATATCTCCATGAGCAATAAAACCCAAATGCTCATTTTCAATTACATTACCCGGATCAACACTTAATGATAATACAGGAATTCCCGAAGCCCATGCTTCAATAAAGATATTAGGGAATCCTTCCATCGGGGAGGTTGAAATCAGAGCCCTTGAATTCGAGATTTGATGCAAAGTATCAGCATGGTTTAATTTTCCTGTCAAACTTACATTGGTAAACGACTTAATCTTATCGTAAAGCAGTGCTCCTGTTTTATCCCTGGGTGAACCGATTACCTTAAAAGTAATATCAGGGGATAACTTAACAAGTTCATAAAATTCAGAAAAACCTTTTCTTTTATCAAGTGACCCGACATAGGAAAAATCATTCTGTACCCGCTCTTTTTCAAATGGTATCTCATTCAGGTCAATAAGATTGTTTAAAATTATGGAATTAATTTTCTTGCCTGACAAGGCATTTTTCTGTCCGCTGTGTTGAACCAGAATCAGGTCAGATCTCTTAAGTAAGAAAGAATATACAATTTCAGAAAGGATAGCATTGATAAACCACCATAATCCACCTACATCAGCCAGATAGAAGTACTTCAGCCTCTTTCCGAAGCCCGACACATCAAGGTCAGAGGCCAAAGCCAAAATGAATTTGGCTTTCACCCTACGGGATGCCCAGAATGACAGAATATGTCGGAAATCACGTATGCGGCAGTAATAAATATCAGCTTTCTGATCCTTCAGACTGTTAAAAATACACCTTAAGCGATTTAAAAAACGTAAGAAACGAACCCCCTGGTTATAGCCTTTCACACTGAATATTTTCATACCATCCGGGGTCACCAGATCTTTGGATATATTAAAATCGACAAATACAACCTCATGCCCTGCCTTAACCAAAACCTTAGCCAGCAATGCAATCTGCAATTCACCGCCTCCTATTGGCCTTCCCATCAAAGCTCCGGCATTATCTCCCCAAAAACAAACTTTCATCGGATAGTTACAATTCTATTATTTCAAAATTACTTTACAACCTTTTTCAGACGGGGTCTTCAGTGGTATGATTTTTTTTAAATGGGAAAACCAGACTTTTCAGTGAAGAGAGTACCAATCGAGGAGTATAACCAACCCTGAAGAAGCTTCCGTAATTATTTATGTTGCTTGTATTGGTCATAAACCGGCTTAATAAAACCGGACTTTCATTTTTCAGAGGTAGCCTGTTTTTACCTGGCATAGCATGGAACGCAACCTTAAATCCTGTTTCCTTTGCAACTTCCAATGCAAGGTTATTAAAATCTCCGTTGGGAAAAGCCACGGAATCCGGTACTTTCCCTGTCAGATTTGCCAGTATCTTATTTGATACAAGGAATTCTTCCCTTATCTCCTTCCTATCGTAGTTAACAAGAATAGCATGATTATTGGTATGATTACCGACAATTGCAAAAGTACTTTCAGATAGGATCCTGACTTCATTTTCCGTCATTGGCCGGTCTATATCTGACCATGGTTTATATGAATCCTGTCCAAAATTCCTGATAATATACGAATCAATTTTATCGTGCTTGTAATGTTTAACAAACTCCTGTTCATTTCTGATCTTTAGACTATTTACACCCTCTTTTGACCTGTATTTGTAAATAATATCCCACCAGAAAGACTTGTTCTCTATTATGTTTTTTGTGGTAATAAAGAAAACAGCTGGAATTCTGTATTTTTCAAGCAGGTTTAAAGAAAACATATTATTATAATAACCATCATCAAATGTTATCATTGCATAACGCCCGTTCAACTGAAGTCCATTTACCAGTTCGGATGGCTGAATAAACTTATAATTATGATTTAAGAAATAATCGATGAAGTCATCCAATTGATTTACAGTCATGTTTTTCTGCGGATCAATATGATTTAATTTACGCTGCCCCGGCGATTCGAAAAGTCCATGAAAGTAAAAAACCAATAACTGATTATCTTCTCCTGAGAAATTTAAAATAATCGGATTAACAAGGAATCCCAATCCCTCAGCCAGTCCTCTTAAACTGTTGGTAATATTTTCTTTTATAAGCCGCATTGTTAATAATTTCTAATTTGTTTGCTTATCACAGACCTCCAATATGCTTTCTACATTATTGACCTTAAAAATTCCGGTCTGGTAAGTTCTGACAACTTTATTTACATGAGAATCGCAAAATGATACATTCTATGGAAACCTTTTTTAAATAAGTATGCTATTAAATTGAATATCAATTTAATAATTTCTTAAGTATTAGTTTAAGGATGGGAAAATCTATGCCGGTAAATTATTTTTTGGCACTCTTGTCATTAAAATACGTAAACGATAAGTACTGTAAAGCAAAGGTATAAAGGGCAGGTATTTTGATAAATTATACAACTTCCTTCCGCGATGAGAAAACATAAGGAACTCCCTTTCGCAAAAATTGACATCATCAAAATAAGTCTGAAAATATTTCCTTAAACGTCTCCTTGACAAATAATTAGTATTTTCCTTAAGGTAATTATGATATCTTGTAGCCCTTGCGTTTACAGTCTGGCAATCTGGCCAGTCATTTCGAAATCCCAAAAGTATCCACAATTTCAACCACCAGTAAGACTGGATTACAGATCCAAACGGAATATAAACATGTGGCTCTACTGGTCTGTACTTTGAAGAAAAAGCATGTACACAAATCCCGTCTGGTTTAAGTATCCTGGAGATTTCTGAAATCGTTTCAGGATAATTTTTTACATGCTCAAAAACATCTTCACTGAATATTAGATCAAAGGTTTTATCATCAAAAGGCAGGGTGTAAGGCTTCAGCTTAATCTCCCTGATAATTCCTTTGCTCATTAATGATCTGCTGTCGATATTCTCTTCAGATTTAAATTTAATATCACATCCGTATGAATTATACCCAAGTTTTTGTAGTTCCTGAACACTTTTCCCGCTTCCACATCCAAAGTCTAAAATTGAAGATTTGGAATTTAACTTAAGCCCGAATTTTTCAGCTAATTTAACTTTCCAGGTCAGATCATAGGACATGATTTCCGTTTTCTTCTTCGACATATGATAGAATTAAATAGTTGTTTGTGAGAAGATCAGATAACTAATATGCATTATAAGCTTTCTAATATACTTTATTGGTCAGGTTTATTAAACTCTTTTGCAGCCTCTGTCAGTGTTACTGATGAGATATCTTTTTCATTCAATAATTTGAAGAAATCTTCTAAAAGATTATATAACCTCTCAATTGACTCTTCATCTTTACGGTAAATTGAACATCCCGGTTTTAATTCACTTGAATGAAACATCATCACAATATAAGGCAGATTTAATTTTATCGATTCTTTAATCAAATCTTTAAACGAGGCATAAGTTGTCCACTCAAATGGTCTGAGCCAGCCTGGCTGATCTTTATATAAGAATTTTCTTGCACCTTTCAGGATCAACATCTTATCGACATTCCTAAAATAGTATTGTGCAATTTTAAAGCTTTTATTCAAAGGAAATTTTGTCGGAATAATCGTTATGGGGATTTCCAGCAAATCGGAATTTTCTGAATAATATCTAAATGGGAATGGCGTTTTTTTTGAAAAGTCAGGACCGCCGTCCTTGTCGGAAATCCCCTTGTTTTTAGACCAATCAATAAAAGGTGTCACTGAGGAATCTACTAAATAGGAATTCTGAATAAGAACTTTTGCAACCTTGTCATTGAATCCGTAACGCCCGGAACGAAATGAAAATGGTCTCTGTCCGACTGATTTCTGAATCTGATCTGTAAGATATTTAATCTTTTCACTTAATAAGTCCTCAGGCAATTCAGATGCGTAAGCATGGTCTCTATCATTAAAACGGTAACCTTTTTCATCAAGGAAAGGTGGTGTCGTCCAGGAATGAAGGTGAGCTCCAATTTCCGCTTTCCCACTCTTTAAATATTCTGCAAAAATTTCTCCTGCGAATACATTTTCACAAACTTCAGATGTAATGAAATAAGTTGGTTTTATATCAAATTTTTCGCAGAATTCCTGAAATCTGGGAATATATCTGATATTTTCCGTTGAGAGTTCCCGTCCATGATCCCATTGATTATCGCCTTCAGTATCGATAGATATAATGAATTTCATTATTCTGCTTTAGCTATTATCTAACAGTTTAATATTTACGCGGTAAACTAATCTGATCCCAAAGACCAGGATTATTAATGCGGAAAGCTATTCTTTTCTCAATCAATTAACTTAAGCAGGATTACC
>CAYPKL010000408.1:0-5094 GCA_964411285.1 uncultured Rikenellaceae bacterium | reverse complement strand
CGGAGCCAAAAACTACGGAACATTTATTGCTTCATCAATGGTACGAACAAACGCCACCCTTGAATCGGTAAATATTTTCAGGAACGAGATGGAAAAATACAGGGAGACTATTCCGCAGGAATACATTGACTTCACAAAATCGGCTTTATTAAAGAGCAATGCCCGTAATTTTGAGACTCTTAATAATCTTCTGAATATGCTGGGCAATATATCAGCCTATAATCTGCCAGCTGATTACATCAAGCAGGAAGAGGCTTTTGTTAAGGGACTAACAGTGGAAAAACAGCTTGAGCTAGCAAAGAAATACATTGATCCGGCGAGGATGTATTATGTTGTTGCAGGGGATGCAAAAACCCAGATGAAGGAGCTCGAAAAAGTTGGATTTGGCAAACCAATACTGTATAAGTAATAATATTAATACTGTGTGGCTTTCGGGATTCTGTGTAACTTTGTAAAAGCTCTTAAATATTATTTAGCTACACTGAGAGACACAGAGTAATCCTAAACCCAAATTTGATCAGGATGAAGCAAATAATCATCTTAGGTGTGTTTTTTCTCTGCACCCTGATTGTAAAAGGCCAGGGAAATGACCTTGACAAGGGTCAGGTCGGGTATGTTCCGGCACCTGAAAACCTTCAGAACCGCGAATGGTTCAGGGATGCCCATTTTGGAATGTTTATTCACTTTGGAATCTCAAGCGTTCTCGGGGAAGAGATTGGCTGGGCATTATCGGGCAAAGATGTGGATGAATACAGGAAGAATATGAGCAAATTCAATCCTGAAAAATTCGATGCAGCTGCAGTTGTAAAACTGGCCAAGGATGCAGGGATGAAATATATCACTTTCACAACCCGCCATCACGACAGCTTCAGCATGTTCAGCACGAAGTACTCCAACTGGGGAATCATGGGAACTCCTTACAGGCAGGATGTCCTGAAAATGCTTGCTGACGAATGTCAGAAGCAGGGAATCCGTTTGTTCTGCTATTATTCACTTACCGATTTTTACCGTCCCGAGTATTGCCAGGGCAATGTAAAGAAGGGAACCGGCATTAAGGGTGATTGCGACTGGGACAAATATATTCAGTTCATGAAAAACCAGTTAACGGAGATACTTACCAACTATGGGCCGATCTATGGAATCTGGTTCGATGGTCACTGGGACCAGGTGGAAAGACCTGGAAATGAAAGGAACGGGAAGCAGCTTCGTGCATGGGGCTATGATGAGATTTACAGACTGATACACGATCTGCAGCCGGGCTGTATGATAGTGAACAACCATCATCTTGCAGCTTTCCCGGGCGAGGACTACCAGACCTTTGAACGCGATCTGCCCGGAAGCAATACAGGCGGTGGTTATTCGGCTGATGCAGTAATTGCACAGGATCTGCCGCTTGAATCGAGCGATATTATTGGCAAAGCATGGGGATATGTAACAAATGATACAATTGACAGGTCTGTAAAGGAACTCGTACATCTTCTGATAGCGTCAGCAGGACTTGGATCCAATCTGCTCCTTAATATAGGTCCCACACCTGAAGGTGAGGTAAGAAAGTCTCATAAGGATAGGCTTCTGGGAGTGGGAACCTGGCTTAAAACTTATGGCGAAACCATCTACGGAACGCGTAAAAGCTTCATGCAACCGGCAGAATGGGGTGAAGCTGTGGAAAAAGGGGATAAAGTGTACCTGCATATTACAAAACCGGAAAAGCTGGATAAGCAACTTACATTAACCCATTTCCCATATAAAGTAAGTAAAGCATACAGTTTTGAAACAGGTAAAACAGTTGATTTTAAATCTGATAAAGGTACATCTTCAATCAATCTGATGGTAGCTGGGTTAGATCCTATGGCTGTTGATAATGTAATTGTACTGAAGGTATCGAAATGATCATCGGTAGTACTGGCAATAAGTTGCAGCAAATGTTTTTTATTTTAAATTTGCACATCTTAATTATTCCGCCCGGATGGTGGAATGGTAGACACGCAGGACTTAAAATCCTGTGGCCATAACGGCTGTGCGGGTTCAAGTCCCGCTCCGGGTACTGAAAAAAGAGCGAGAGTGAGAGCGGAAGCGAGCACTCTCGTCTCTTTTTTCCTCGCTCTCGCTCTGTAAATTGATATCAGGATTTAATTATTAATCTGTAAACTTTTTTCAGGACGAGTCACTCTGACACTCACACTTTTTTCTTATATTAGTATCAAGTCTCGCTTGTAACTAATTTATTTACCATAAAACCTCGTGCTATGTTCGATTTTTGTAAACTTGATGTTTATCAGAAAGCTAAGGGATTCTGCATTCTGATGCATAAATTGATTTCTTCGGAGAATTTTGACAGAACCACCAATGATCAACTCCGACGTGCATCATTCAGCATTATGCTCAACATTGCTGAAGGTTCCTCAAGATTCAGCAATAAGGACAGAAAAAACTTCATGGTGGTCGCCAGAGGCAGTGCATTTGAATGTGCGGCAATTCTTGAATATCTTTATGAAACTACTGAAATTAAGAAGGAAGTATTTGAAACTAACATAAAAAACCTTGATGAAATTTCCCGGATGCTATTTAGTTTGATCAAACATTTAGATAAAGACTAGCCCAAAGGTCAGAATCGACCTCTCGTTTCATTTTATAACATTCTGATTATGGATGGTTAATTGATAAAGACAAAGAAAATTGTCAGACCCCGATGAATTATAGAATGCATCATCTTTGATAATGATACAAATACACAAATACTCAATAAATCCGATTTTTGCTTATATATTGCCTAAGATATTATGCATTGATTTCTTTATAATTATCAGGCTTAAATTTCATAATAACAATTAAATGTCGATAAGTTATGCGTATAAATTTTTTCAGCTTGCTGGTTTTGCTTTTTGTACTACCATGCAGGGCTCAGTTAAAAGAAGCTGATGTTTCCGGCATCAAAAATAAATATTTAGATCTGCCATATGCAAGTCTTTCTGAATCCCAGAAATTAGACATTTACCTGCCTGAGAATAGTAAGGGACCTTACCCCGTTATCCTTTCGGTTCACGGGGGCGGGTTTATGGCCGGCGATAAAAGGGACCGTCAGGTTGAACCAATGTTAAGAGGACTTAAACGAGGATACGCAGTTGTTGCTATCAATTACCGTCTGAGTGGTGAAGCAATATGGCCCGCTCAAATATACAATTGCAAAGCTGCGGTGCGCTGGATAAAAGAAAATGCCCAAAAATACAATCTCGATGCGGATCACATCGTCGCCTGGGGTGGGTCTGCAGGCGGGCATCTTTCTTCAATACTCGGAACTTCAGCAGGTGTGGCAGAACTCGAGGGTTCGGAACTGGGCAATGTCGGACAGTTTAGTCGCATACAGGCTGTTGTAGACTGGTTTGGGCCGACCAATTTCCTGAAAATGGACCAACAGCTTAACGAAAGCGGCTTCGGTAATCCCATGGTTCACTCCATCCCCACTTCCCCGGAATCCATCCTTTTGGGTAAAAACATAGAGGACGTCCCCTCCCTCGTAAAAGATTCTGATCCTGGTACCTACATATCACTTGATGACCCTCCGTTTTTTATTCAGCACGGTATTGAAGATACCCTGGTTCCTTACCAGGGATCTGTTTTACTCGCACGGCGGCTTGGAAAAGTAATTGGAGCTAAAAACGTACAACTCGAGTTGTTTCCTGCAACAGGGCATGGAAACGGCCCGGCTTTTTATACAAATGCCAACTTCGATAAGATATTCAACTTTATTGACCGGCATTTAAAATCAAACCAGGAAACATCTGAGCAGGGTTTCGTGAAGGTTGGTGGCTACATTCTTCATTATGTGGTAAAAGGAGAAGGAATCCCCTGCCTGGTAATTGGCTCATCAGTTTTTTATCCCAGAGCTTTCTCGGATGAACTTCCGAAACATCTGAAAATGTATTTTGTGGATATGAGGTGGTTTGCACCTGAACTGAGCGGAGAGCCTGTTAATGCATTTACAATTCCCAACATTGTCGAAGACATCGAACAGATACGGAAGTATTTTGAACTTAAAAAACCTGTTCTGATAGGTCATTCAATCCATGGCGCAGTGGCAATGGAGTATGCTAAAACTCATCCTGACAATATTTCTTCGCTTGTGATGATTGGATCTCCTAATATCTTCGGCAATGAAACCTACGACAAAGCTGTCGCCACAGCCTGGGAAAAGGCATCAGACAGCAGAAAAGAACTTCAAAAAAATAATTGGATACAATTGAGCAAAACAAAAGATAAATTTAGTGAAGCACAGCTTATTGTGGAAGAATACTGCACTATGGGACCGGTTTACTGGTTTGATCCGACACAGGATGCACACTGGCTATGGGAGGGAACTACTGTGCACGCCGATTTATTCCGTCCGCTTTACAGTGAACTATTTCACAACTATGTGATGTTTGCGAACATGACCCGGGCATCGGTACCTACTTTGGTGGCGCTCGGAAAATATGATTTTGTAATTCCTCCCAACATATGGGAACGCGATATAAATATTGGAAATCTTACCACTGTCGTATTCGAAAAGAGCGGGCATCTTCCGCAAATGGAGGAATTCACCAATTTTGATGCGGTACTTCTTAATTGGATCAGGTCAAATAATACTAAACAATAAATTGAAGAAGTTTCATTCGTAATGTGCAAAAAACGGTCGCATTGACTGCATTAGGGTTTTTTCACTTAATACTAACATACGTAGCTTAAAAACAAGTATTTAACTACAGATAGTGGTGACCAGTTTATTCCGGCTAAAGGTGCCTTAGCCACTGGCTATAAACTAATCTATTGATTTTATGTTAATTCAATTGACCTGACCTGATTATACCAGTTAATAATTTGCATGATGACTGGTTGCAACTTTTGTCCGTTCGGGGTACAAAACTCACACTCACACTCACACTTTTTTTGGCCGGGAGCGAGCACATTCGCTCTTTTTAAAAGAGGGTTGCAACTTATTTTTTAAAGAGAATGAGTTTTTCGGCAGAGTTGCAAGTAAGCATTCGGTCAGGTACATGTTGATAGTAAGCCAAACACAACCTATATTTCCATATAGTTTTCAAAAAAGTCTAATAACTA
>CAYPKL010000407.1:0-2552 GCA_964411285.1 uncultured Rikenellaceae bacterium | reverse complement strand
GACCTCTCAATGTCAGCTTACGGGTTCAGTTGGTATCTTACCTACACAGTAATTGTTGTTGTAATCCACCATACTGTTCTCTTTTATCTTGAAGTTTTCAGCTTTTCCGGTTTTTTCAGAACCCTGCTCCGGGTAATTTTAAGTTCAGTTTTTACAATTGCCTTTATTCTTCTCGCTGAAAAATATAGGAAAGGACGATAATATATCCCTCTTATGAAAGATCCGTTCATAAACAGGAAATATGTAATAATGGCACTTATTGTGCTTGTAGCCCTGATTCTTGTGGTCAGGCTTTTTATTATTCAGGTTGTCAAGGATACTTACAGATTATCAGCTGATAATAATGTTCTGAGGTATGTAACCCAATACCCTGCCAGGGGTTTGATTTACGACAGAAATAATAAGCTTCTTGTTTACAATCAGGCGGCATACGATCTCATGGTAGTTCCTGCCCAGAGTTCAAATACTGATACTGCACAACTATGCAGTTTGCTGGAAATATCTCACGATTCATTCCTGGAAAGGATGAAGGATGCAACATCTTATTCCCGCCGTGCGCCATCAGTATTTCTGAAGCAGATTTCAGCGGAAACCTACGCAAGACTTCAGGAGAAACTGTTCTTATATCCCGGATTTTATGTTCAGCCTCGTACATTGAGAAAATATTCAAAGCCAATTGCTGGTCATCTGCTGGGATATGTCAGCGAGGTTGATGAGGCATTGATCAAAAAGGCCCCTTATTACAAATCAGGGGATTATATCGGTAAACTTGGAATCGAAGAGGCCTATGAAAAGGAGCTCAGAGGAAAACGGGGCGTGAAGATTTATCTTGTAGATGTTTACAGCAGGATAAAGGGATCCTATGCTGAAGGACGTCTTGACACTGTGGCTGTTCAGGGAGAAGATCTTATTTCTTCGATTGACATGGATATTCAGGAGTATGGTGAATTGTTAATGAAGAATAAAACCGGCAGTATTGTTGCGCTTGAACCTAAAACAGGGGAAGTGCTTTCTCTTGTCTCTTCACCAAATTATGATCCGGGTCTCCTTGTCGGTAGAATAAGATCAGAAAATTTTGCAAAGCTTAACGCCGATACGGCATGGCTTCCACTGTTTAACAGAGCACTGCAGGCTTCTTATCCTCCCGGATCGACTTTTAAGCCAATTAACGGACTTATAGGTTTACAGGAAGGTGTTATAAATCCTTCGACAATGTTTGGATGTAATCAGGGATACCTGTTTGTAGGATGCCATTCACACAGTTCGCCCCTCAATCTGAAAGGTGGAATATCTAATTCCTGTAATTCCTACTTCTGCCAGACTTACAGGAGAATACTTGAAAATCAGAAATATGGGTCAATCGCTGAAGCGTATAATAAATGGAAGGGGTATCTTAACGAATTTGGTTTTGGGAAAAAGCTGGGAATAGAGTTTACCAACGAACTGCCAGGTCTTATACCCTCAGACTCATATTTCGACAGGTATTATGGAAAGAACAGATGGAAAGCACTTACCGTTATTTCAATGGCAATAGGGCAGGGGGAGATTGGAACAACTCCATTGCAGATGGCAAACATGACTGCTGCTATTGCAAACAGAGGATACTATTATGTACCGCATATTGTTAAATCGATAGGATCTGATAAGAAAATTGATCAGCGTTTTTTGACAAAACATACTATCAGTATAGACTCTGCCAACTTTGAGGAGATAATACTTGGGATGGAAGAGGCAGTGAACGGAGAGGCGGGAGCAACAGCAAGGATAGCAGCCCTGAAAGACATTATTGTTTGCGGAAAAACAGGGACTGCCCAGAACCCTCACGGAAAGGATCATTCCGTTTTTGTTGCTTTTGCCCCCAGGGATGATCCAAAAATCGCTATAGCTGTCTATGTTGAAAATGCAGGTTTCGGAGCTACCTATGCAGCTCCTGTCGCCAGCCTGATGATAGAAAAATATCTTACAGGGAAAATAACGAATACTGAAATGGAGAAAAGGATACTTGAACTTAACCTTATGAACAGGTGACAAGAAATGCAAATATTTGGACCCGGCTTGATAAGATCTCAATAATGATTTTTTTTATGATGATCATTATGGGCTGGTTCAATATTTATGCTGCCGTATATAATGAGGAACACAGCAGGATTCTTGATCTTTCCCAGCGCTATGGGAAACAATTTGTATGGATCATTGCGACAATTATTCTTGCAGTCTTTATTGTGGTGATCGATACACGGTTCTATTTCTTTTTTGCCTATTTCATTTATGGAGGGCTGATGCTTCTCCTTGTTGCAGTATTGTTTCTGGGAAGAGATATTAATGGGGCCAGATCGTGGTTTGAAATTGGGCCTTTTAGTCTTCAACCATCGGAATTTGCTAAATTCGGTGTAGCTCTTGCACTTGCAGCGTACCTTAATTCAAGGAAACATGATCTTAAGAAGCCATCGGTATTCCTGACTTCAATAGGGATAATCCTTCTTCCAGCTGTTTTAATCGCATTACAGCCTGATATGGGATCAACAGTGGTTTTTCTTGCATTGTTCGTTGTC
>CAYPKL010000406.1:0-15268 GCA_964411285.1 uncultured Rikenellaceae bacterium | reverse complement strand
ATATTATTAACACCAACCATTTTCATCTGATCCATTATCTCCTGTTTTGCGCCCTTCCCGATAGCAAGCATCGCAATAACTGCAGCAACTCCGAATATTATACCAAGAGCTGTCAGTATTGATTTCAGCTTATTTGAAATTATTGACTCAACTGCTATCTCAATATCGTGAAAATATCTTAAGAAGAATTTAAACATGCCCTTACGGTTTGGGATTGGTTTCTAATTAGGATTTCGTGTACCCGCCGGCGGATTTGAGCCGGCAGGAGTAACCTGCTGATTAACATTTCTGCGTCGGGCTGAGGTGTCTCTTCTCATTCCCTGCCTGGCATTCGGATTATTCATAAATCTCCGCATTGCTGCTGTGTCCCTTGTACCTCCGCCCTGACCCGGCTGGGAGTTTCCCCTCATTTCCTGGGGTGGCATCATCCCGGGATTGATTCCCCCTTCCATACCAGGGAACCGCGGGCTGCCTGCTTTTTCAGCTTCTTCCCGTGCCTTTATTTCTTCGGCCTTTTTTTCCTTAACCCTCTCTTTATTTACAGCAATCAGATCTTCACCTGTGAGCTTGAACCCTTCGGGCTTTTCAGGAGTGCTAAGGTATAGAACATCACCCTCTTTTAATCCCTGTTCGATAACAACATTATTTTCGTTCGATTCTCCAAGAAGGACAACCTGTTTGTCTCCGTTTTTCATATAAACAAAAGGGATACTGTCTGTTCCGGCCTGAACACTTTCAAGAGGTATGAATAAAACATCTTTAATTGTTTTGGTAATGATCTTGTTCCCTGTTGTCATGGAGGGTCTTAATATCGGGTCGGTGCCGTTGACCTTGATCGAAACTTCAAATACTTTTGCATCAGCATTGGGCAGCTGTTCGCCTATATTTGCTACTGATATTACACCTCCTGAATACGATTTTTCAGGAAATGCATCCACGATAATTTCAACTTTCTGCCCCGGCTTTACCTTGCTTACGTCTATCTCATTGACATACGTCTTAGATATCATTGATGACATGTCGGGAAGCGTTGCAACCACATTATCCCATGGCGAAATTGAAGAGCCTACTTTTCGTTTTGTATTAGTCCTGTCCCGCTTATAAATTACCATCCCATCGGATGGAGCGGTAATAAGAAATTTTGAAAGTATTGTCTCAAAATCAGTAACTCTTTGTCTCTGGTCGGAAAGATTTTTTTTGATAGTCCGCATTTCGGTTTTTGCCTGTTCAACCTTAAGACCATAAGTTTTAATTGTCTGATCAAGATTTCGCTGAGCTTTGTCAAGGGCTATTTCTGCCTGACGGATGGTTGTCGGGGGTTCATATTTTGATTCCTGAAGGGTTATCTGTGCTTCCTCGACTGAATAACGAAGATTTTTGATATTGTCTCTTAATCCGCTCAGGGTGACAGCCGTGTCAAGCATTTTAACTTCCAGATTATTCTCTGCAGTAACCAGCTTTTCCCGTTCATCCTTAAGGCTGTTATCAAATGTTGTCCTGTCGAGAGTTGCAATATAATCGCCTTTTTTTACTTCGGTACCTTCAGGAACAAGATCGGTAATCTTAATATCCATCGCTCTTATATTCCTGCTTTGTCTGAAATCCGGTCCCGTTATATCCTCTGAGTTTTCTGCTTCAAGCTCACCTGTGGTTGATACAACAATATCAAACTGACCTCTGGAGGCTTCCACATAAAGATTTGCTACATCATTCTTCTTTGAAATTTTACCTATGACGATCAAAAAGATTATTGCCAGAACAGCAACAATTCCTGAGATAATTAGTGTTCTTTTCATCTGGACTATCCTGATTTTTATTTATGTTTTCCAAAACAGTTGACAAAATTATATAATTCTGTCCCCCCTTTGTATTTTTAACAACTTTTAATACTTTCGGTGTTAGAGTTTTGCATCTAAAAGACATTCATGATCCGGAATTTATTCCGTAGTTTCCTGAAAGAAAATGATTATTAGGATTTTTTAACAATCGCAATTATGCCATCGGCCAGGGCCTCCGCTTCCTGAATCGTTTTTCCCTCAGCGTATATTCTTATTACCGGTTCGGTATTGGATTTACGAACCTGCACCCACCCTTCATCATGTTCAATTCTCATCCCGTCTCTTTCATCAATCTGATGACTTACAAATTTCTTTCTGACCTCTTCAAGGATGATACTGAAATCAGTTCCCTCAGGGAGATCAAGCTTTTTCTTGGCTATTACATATTCGGGATATGTCTTTCTCAGCTCTGTGGGGCGCACCTTTTTCCTGGCAAGATGAGTCAGAAACAAAGCTATTCCGACAAGGGCATCTCTTCCATAGTGAAGTTCGGGATAAATGACACCGCCGTTTCCTTCTCCCCCGATTATTGCATCCCTTTTTTTCATTTCCTCAACAACATTTACCTCACCAACAGCTGCAGAAAAATAAGAGCGGCCATATTTCTCTGTAACATCCTTTAATGCCCGTGTTGATGACAGATTAGAAACAGTATTCCCCGGAGTATGCTGAAGAACATAATCTGCCACTGCAACCAGAGTATATTCCTCACCAAACATCGATCCGTCCTCGCAGATTATCGCAAGACGGTCAACATCCGGATCAACAACAAAACCAATATCAGCTCTTTCTTTTACGACAAGATCTGAAATATCTGTCAGGTTCTGAGGAATAGGTTCAGGATTGTGGGCAAAATACCCGTCAGCTTTTGTATTCAGTTCAATTATATTTGTAACTCCAAGTGCCTTCAGCAGGTCCGGAATAATAAGACCACCTACCGAATTCACACAATCAATAGCTACACAAAAACCGGCATCACCAATTACTTTCGTATCCACCAGACTAAGGCTGAGCACCTGATTAATATGCTTCTGGTTCCATGAATGATCTGAAATCAGGCTTCCGGTGTCGTCAAGCCTGGCAAAATTAAAGTCTTCAGCTGTGGCAATCCTTAACACTTCATTCCCGTCGTCTGATGAAAGAAACTCTCCAAACTCATTAAGCAGCTTAAGTGCATTCCATTCAGCAGGATTATGACTTGCAGTTACAATTATGCCGCCATGTGAATTTGTTCCTGTAACAGCCAGCTCGACAGTCGGGGTAGTAGCCAGACCAATATCTGTCACATCTATTCCAAGACTGCGGATTGTATTAATAACAAGACTTGTTACCATACTTCCGGAACGCCTTGCATCCCGTCCGACCACAATTTTTAATCCCGGCCGGTTAAATCTTCGTTTTAACCAGGTTCCGTAAGACGCAGAAAACCTGACAATATCAACAGGAGTCAGCCCGTCACCCGGTTTTCCCCCTATTGTTCCCCTTATTCCTGATATAGATTTTATTAACGACATAGTTCTTAAAATTTTAAGATCACAAAGTTGCAAAAAAAACATGAAATCATTATGTTATTAATTAATCGTACCTTTGACCCTTTATTTGAAAACGTTATGAATCAGAGGAAACCTGACAGAAAATTTAAGTCAGGGGAAAGAAAACCAGAAATTAAGCTTTCTTCGAAAGAAGGTGGTTTGATGCGTCTTAACAGGTTTATTGCAAATAGCGGAATATGCTCACGGAGGGATGCTGATAACCTGATCAGGGACGGTCTTATTTCTGTGAACGGTAAAACAGTTACAGAAATGGGCGTAAAGGTTTCATCCGGTGATGATATAAGATATAAAAACAAGCGGCTTTCCGCAGAAAAAAAGGTCTATATCCTTATGAATAAGCCTAAAGGATATGTTACAACAGTTGAGGATCCTCATGCTGATCATACAGTCCTCGAACTGATCTCCGATGCATGTACGGAAAGAGTCTATCCGGTCGGCAGACTTGACAAAGCAACAACCGGGGTTCTTTTGCTTACAAACGATGGAGAGCTGACCGGTAAACTTACTCATCCGAAGTACTCAAGAAAAAAAATCTACCATGTTTTTCTCGACAAACCTGTTTCCAAAAATGACCTGTTTAAGCTTACCGAGGGTGTTGAACTTGACGGAGAGTCGGTATCTGCTGATGCGGTTTCATTTGCCGATCCTGACGACAAAACCCAGATAGGTATTGAACTCCATTCCGGCCAGAACAGGGTTGTCAGAAGAATTTTCGAAAAACTTGATTATAAAGTAATTAAGCTCGATAGGGTTTATTTTGCGGGCCTTACAAAGAAGAATCTTGCACGCGGAAAATGGAGATTTTTGACAGATAAAGAAATAAATATGCTTAAAAGGGGACTTTTCTAAGGATAAAAATGAGTCACAGATCTGGTTTTGTAAATATTCTGGGGAATCCTAATGTCGGGAAATCAACAATAATGAATGCCCTCGTGGGCGAAAAGCTTTCAATAATAACCCCGAAAGCTCAGACCACCCGTCACAGGATTATGGGAATTGTCAATGGCGATGATTTCCAGATCGTATATTCCGACACCCCCGGGATAATAAAACCAAGATACAGGCTCCATGAATCAATGACGAATTACGTCAATGTTGCTTTGTCGGATGCCGATATTATTATGTTTGTTACTGACATTACTGAAAAGGAAGAAGATACGAATGAAGTTCCTGCTAAAATCAGGGATTCAAAAATTCCTTTAATAATCGTCATTAATAAGATTGATCTAAGTAATCAGGCTGATCTTGAGAAACTGGCCGGCGGTTGGAAGAATGATTTTCCTCAATCTCCCGTAATTCCGGTTTCCGCTCTGAATGGTTTTAATCTTGACGTCCTGCTTAAAACGATAACGGGCAAATTGCCTGAATCTCCACCCTATTTTCCAAAGGATCAGCTCACTGATAAGTATGAAAGATTTTTTGCGTCAGAAATAATCCGTGAGAAAATTCTGATGAATTATCAGAAAGAAGTACCGTATTCTGTTGAAATTGAAATCGAAAGCTTTATGGAAGAGCCTGCAGGCCTGATAAAAATAAGGGCTTTGATACATGTGGCACGCGACAGTCAGAAAGGGATAATTATAGGGCACAAAGGGGAAAAACTTAAAAAGGTCGGCGCTGAAGCACGTAAGGACATGGAAGATTTCTTCTCGAAAAAAGTATTCCTGGAATTGTATGTAAAAGTTACAAAAGACTGGCGTGATAAGCCAAGGGAATTGAGGAGATTCGGATACAGATAATCAATTAATTGCGGATTGCGGATTTGTGATTGCGGATTTGAAATCCGAAATCATCAATCCGAAATCCGAAATATAATAATATGAGCAGAATTGTAGCAATAGTAGGGAGACCAAATGTAGGCAAATCAACACTGTTCAACAGGCTTGTAGGTTCAAGGGATGCAATTGTTGATGAGACCAGCGGTGTTACACGTGACCGTATTTATGGACATTCAACATGGAACGGGGTGACTTTTTCGGTTATCGATACGGGTGGGTATGTGACCAATTCTGAAGATATTTTTGAGAACGAAATAAATAAACAGGTGCTTCTTGCCGTCGGTGAAGCAGATATAATACTGTTCATGGTTGATGTTACGACAGGGATTCACGACCTTGATGTATCAGTTGCCAGTCTGCTTAGAAAAGCTGACAAAAAAGTAATTCTGGTTGTCAATAAGGTAGATAATAATGAAAGATTACTTTATGCTGCGGAATTTTACAAGCTCGGGCTGGGAGACTATTTTCCGCTTAGTTCAATGAATGGAAGTGGAACCGGTGATCTTCTGGACTCGGTTGTAGAGAATCTGCCCGATATGACTCCGGAATTAATGCCGGAAATACCGAGAATTGCAATTGTCGGACGTCCCAACGTAGGAAAATCATCCCTTGTAAACTCACTGCTGGGGGAAGAAAGGAATATTGTTACACACCTGCCCGGAACCACAAGGGATTCAATTTATACCAGATATAATAAATTCAATCACGATTTTCTCCTTGTCGATACGGCTGGTTTAAGAAAAAAGGGTAAAGTGACAGAGGATGTTGAATTTTATTCTGTCATGCGTGCAATCAGGACTATTGAAAACTCTGATATCTGCCTTCTACTCATTGATGCCACAAGAGGTATTGAATCGCAGGATCTCAATATCATTTCACTTATTCAAAAGAATAACAAGGGTATGATAATCCTTGTTAATAAATGGGATCTTATTGAAAAAGAGAATAATACAACGACCAGGTTTGAAAAGGAAATACGTGAAAGAACCTCTCCTTTTGTTGACTATCCAATTTTATTCATTTCTGCTTTAAATAAACAGAGAATTCATAAGATACTTGAACTTATTGACAGGGTGGACGGGAATAGGAAAAGGAAAATATCAACATCTGAATTTAATGAGGTAATGCTTAAAATAATCCACGATTATCCTCCGCCCGCACTGAAAGGTAAATATATAAAGATAAAATATGTTACCCAGCTGCCTACATATTCACCCGCTTTTGCTTTCTTCTGCAATCTGCCCCAATATGTCAGGGAACCATATAAAAGATATATCGAAAACAGGATCCGTGAGAAATTTGACTTCACGGGTGTACCAATTAGAATATTTTTCAGAAAAAAATAATTTACTTTGGTGTGGTTTTTGTTCAAAATAAATTATAAGCTTCATTTAATGAAAACCATAAATTTTACAGTCATTTTTGTTTCTGCTCTCCTGCTGGCATCGTGCATAAAAATCCAGACCTTGCCGGATGAACCGAGTATTGAATACAGAAGCTTTGCTATTTTTGATACTACTGATATTCTGGGTAACAATTTGAAAGCAGGAAGGTTAAAATTCTATTTTGAGGACGGCGACGGGGATATGGGGTATCTTTCACCTGAGGGGGAAGAGCAGACAGATTCGATTAATCTCTTCTTTACACTTTACAGAATGAAAGACGGATCAATGAACCTGGCTCCCGGGGATGATCCGTTTAAACCGTCAGGATACAGGATTCCATATATGGAACGGCTTGGACAAAACAAGATTTTGAAAGGGACCATCTCTGTAACTTTTATGTACCTTTTTTATTCACAAGATGATACAATAAGATATGATTTTTATATCAGGGACAGGGCTGGAAACTTAAGCAACACAGTTTCTTCCAGCAATATACCTGTCTTCTATAATGGTACTTACACTGATATTGAGTGATTTATATCTTAACCCCCATAAAAAGAATATCATCTACCTGCTCGTAATTACCTTTCCAGTCGAGATAGAACTTTGATAAAGCCTCTTCCTGTTCATTAATAGGCAAAACGTAAATTTCACTCAGGAGTTTCTTTAGCCTGGTTATTTTTAATTTCTTACCTTCAGGACCTCCGAACTGGTCAGGAAGCCCATCCGAAAATAAATAAATTGTGTCACCTTCGTTCAGGTAATATTCCTGGTCATCAAAGTACTTTTCCAGAACAGTCTGTCCTCCTACTGACGACCTGTTACCCTTAATATAATAGGTCTCACCACCCATTACAATTATTACCGGACGCATTGCTGAAGCAAATCTGACATGCCGGTTTTTAAGCGTAAATTCACATACCACGATATCCATACCATCGTTCGATATTCCTACCTCGAGATTCTGATTTAGTGTGGCAAACACCTGTTTATCAAGCATCGTCAGAATCTCAGATGGTTTAGATATCCTCTGTCTCAGTACAATATCCTGAAGAAGCGTCGAACCTATCATCGACATGAATGCTCCCGGTACGCCGTGTCCGGTCGAATCAGCACAAACCAGTATATACTTCTCATCATCAAATTTATCGAACCAGAAGAAATCACCACTCACAATATCGCGGGGTCGCAGCATAATGAATGCATCACCGAATTGCTCTTTAAGCTTGTTAATATCCGGAAGAATACTTGATTGAATTCTTTTGGCATAATTGATACTGTCGGTTATTTCAAGGTTTTGAAGCTCAATCTCTTCTTTTTGTTTCATTACCACCTTTGTCCGTGCGTCAAGCTCCTTTTCAAGATATTCCTGAATCTTTTTCTGTGATTTTTCCCGCTCACGGACAATCAGTACAACAATTCCCGCAGCTACAGCTATCATTGAAATTATAAACCACCAGGCTCTCCAGAACGGAGGCTTTATATTGATCTCAAAGGTTAGGGGTTCCTCCTGGGTCAGTCCCTCTTCATTTATTGAAACAAGATTGAATTTATATTTACCATTCCCAAGATTATAAGATACTTCACGCGTAAGCGATGCCGGTGTCCAGTCGTTATCATAGTTTTTAAGGAAGGTACTGTAATAAACATTTTCAGGATTGCTTAAATTAATCCCGGTATAATTTATTCTGATATTATATCTTTTTTTATAAGGCAGGGAGAATACCTGCTGATAAGGAAACTCCACATCATTTATTGTAATGGAATTGATGTTGTTCAGGGGAGCCGTCTGTTTTTTCCTGTCTTTTAACCTGTCATAAATTATAATCCCTTCAGTGGTTCCAATGAAAATTTTTCCGTCAGGAGATTCAAAAATCCCATTTGCGTTGCATGATCCTCCCTTTGCAAAATCGGTTTGATAAATTTTGACCTGTCCTGTTACCTGATTATATTTTGAAAACCCTCTTTCATGACCGACCCAGATATTGTCTTCACTGTCAGCAAGAATACTGTAGGTATAATTTGACATTAACCCGTTTGAGGTATTTAGGGTTTTCACCGAGTCATCGGAACAAATGAATACCCCATTACCCTGGGTTGCAGCCCAGATATTCTTTTTCCTGTCCTGTGTCAGGGCAGTGATTTTATTGAGTAAAATCCCGTCCATTGACTTTCCGGCTGTAAAAATCCCCGAATCCGGATCAATCCTGTAAAGCTTGTCGCTTTCTGTGGCTATAAAACCGCTCCCGTCAGGTGTAAGAAGTACCTGATTGATGCTGTTGTGAGGCAGACCATTATTTATATTATATGATTTCCTTAGCTTTCCGGTTTGTCGCGAAATAATAATTACCCCGTTTAGTGTTGAAAGCCAGATATTATCATTCTTAACACTTATGTTTGAAATATAATCAGAGCCAGAATCACCCGATTTGTAAAATCCTGTTATTTTCCCGGTAGCATCACGTCTGAACAATCCATCACCTCTGGTCCCTATCCAGACATTGTTTTCATCATCTGTAAAATATGAGCTTATTTCAGTCCTTCCATGTTGTTTTGAAAAAGGGATAAATGATTCTGCCTTTCCGTCAGGTAAACTGAATATGTAAAATCCGGCCGGTGTACCAAGCAGATAATTACTTTTGAGCCTGCTGATATAAATAACACTGTTAGGATCTCCATCTTTGCCGGGTGCAAAAAACTCGAATGAGTCTGTTGTTAACATCGAAAGACCTTCACCATTAAATCCTAACCATATATTGTCTTCGGAGTCCTGAAAAACCTGACTGACATTGTTGCTGACAAGTCCTGACGACTGGTTCAGAAACTGAACAGATTTCAGGGAATCACTTTTTTCAGAAAGAGATATTTTAACAGCCCCTGATCCTGCAGTAGATATCCATATATTATTTTCAGAATCCCCGGAAACAGATCTAACCGTAAGAAGGTCAAGACCGGGATATCCCTGGAAACGGGAAAGTGAATTATTTTCTCCATTCAATTTAAGTCTGAAAATTCCATTACCGTCAGTTCCTACCAGGAAACTGGTATTGTCCTGAAGGCTGTAAATTGACATGATCCTTGAGTAATCAAATCCTTCAACACTGTTCATGGTTACAAGTGAGTCGCTGCTTAGTTTGCAGATAATAAGATTCTCCTGTGTACCTATTAAAAGATTTCCTGAGGATGTAAAGCAGGCTGAGAGCATATAAGGGTCAGAATCAATTAATAGTGTTTTAACTTCTGATGGTTTTTCTGCACTGATCTTAAAAACTGATTTCCTCTGGGCAATGGCGTACAGATTACCATCGGGGCCCTCTAGGATGGAACTAATGGCTGAGGAGTTTGATAAGGGTACCTTCAGGAGGGTTTTTTCCCTGTAGCAAAAGAGCGTCCCGTCGTTGCATCCGAACCAGAGATTCCCATTCTTGTCCATCAGGGATGTGGTTGGATATCTTCCGTTTACTGAATCAGGGAAAACAATATTGTAAAACTCAAACCCGTCGAACCTTGAAATTCCTTCTGTTGTTCCGATCCATAAGTACCCGTCGGAGCTCTGGTTGATAGTATATATAACCTTGCTGGGAAGATTATTTTCAGCTCCAAAGTTCTTAAACTGAAAAGTCTGACCCGTTAGAAGTCCTGAAAACAATAATATGCACACTATGGTGCTGAACCGAATTTTACTCATGAAATTAAGTCTGATGTTTGCCAATACTTATTTTTTCTGAATTTTCTTTATTCCAATTACAGGCTGATAAACCGGAACACCTCCGATAGGAGAGCTAAAAAACTGGAGGGCATCACCTCTCTGGTTTTCGAGAGAAACAACCACATTATTGTTCCTGATCAGGCTACCCTGTTTCTTATGAAACTGAAAATCAAGTGATTTACCAATTTCAGCCTGTTCTACCGGGATCTTGGATTCTTCCCAGTTATTTTCATTTGAGATAGGAACTGAAATTCCCTGCTTATAAGTTGAGACTACAAGAATAAATCCATCATCATCCCAGTCAAAATTCTTCTGTTTTATCGATACTATTCCTGTATCCACATACGGATAAATATGAGAAATGCTTTTTGTTTCATTCCACATTCTGAAAGTGTACTCATAAGTGAATCCGTTAGCGCCTTCGATTGGAAGCTCACTTTTAGCTTCACGGCTAAGGTAATACTTGTACAAATTACCATCATCCCCGGTTATTCCCTCGCAGACAATCTTAAAAATATAGCTTTTCCATTTTTCATTATAATCACCTTCAGAGGGATTAAAAGGACCAAAAGCATAATATTTGTTATCATACCTTGAGTCTTCGCCAAATGCCTTGGATGCAAGAAGGTTGCCGGTCTTGTAGTTTACTCCTTCAAGAAGGCCTCTCGACTCTATATTCTTATCAGGATCTACTCCTTTGCCTCCGTAAACAGCAAACAAAGTCTTTGAATTCCATATTCCCTGAATCTCATCATTTTCACCTCCGGCATCAGGATCAAAAACTTTTATATAAAACTGGCGGTTAAAATCTTTGGGGATCGTAAAAAAGAATACTGAATTGAAATCATCATCACCCCAGGAGGTCTCTCCGCTTTTACCAAAAGTGACAAGAAAGGGAATATTTTCATCCTTTCCGGGAACAGCCTGCCCAATTGCTTCAGGCAATGACGTTGTCACGGAAAGAAGCGTAAGAACCAGGATCTTATTTATTGTAGTGTTCAGTCTCATTTATTGTCAGGAATAATTCATTTTTAATTTCATGGTCGTTGCAGTATTAAAATATTTTTAGAAACGCAAGCCTCCCTGATAACACCTCCTGAACCGGCTTTTGTCGATACAATTAATTGTATGTTGTATATACCCGGATTAAGGTATGTTTTACTTACATTTTTCCCGACTGCAATAGTTTCATCGCCAAAATTCCAGTAGAATCTGGAGATATCCCATCCCGGGAGATTTGTACTGTCGGCGCTTAACTGCAACCCCGTGCTAACCAAAGCAGTGTCGGCACATGAGATAAAAGGCTGTTCAATAGCCTGTACCACAAGAGTCTCTGATTTTTCATTTACGGTGATCTTGTTCGTAACAAGGTTTACTACATCAAGCTGGACCAGATATGTTCCGGGGGATGAAAAACAATGCTGAACAACCTGGCCGGTCGCCTTATCTCCGTCACCGAACCTCCATTCATATCTGAACGGAATTGAGTCGTATTTCAACGCGTTCTGTTCAGCAAATTCGTAACAATAGTTGTTTTCCCGGAGAGAATCGCAGGAAGTCTTTCTGATTATAGTTGTGACAAATTCATATATATCATCGTTTCTGCGGCGGTTCGAAGAGAAATAACCTTTTTCCAGATCAGGCGCAGCCACAAATGCAAAATCGTCAGAAGAAGAATTAACAGGTTCCGGCAATCTGACAGGATTTCCCCAGATTCCGTTACTTACCACAGAATAATAAACATCCAGACCGCCTGCCCCGCCGGGACGATCAGAAGTAAAATAGAGCTTCCCTCCGGGATTAAGATAAGGATAGTTCTCAGTTCCGGCTGAATTCACCTGCTGGCCTGCATTAACTGGCGAACTCCATTCTCCGTTAATAAATTCGCAGTAATAAATATCTGAACCGCCCTGACCACCCGGCATATCAGAAGCAAGGAAAAGATATCGCCCATCGCTGCTTACTGAGGGCTGACCCAGATCATAGTCAGGATTGTTATATCTGAAGGGACGAATTGATTTCAGCTCCTGCCCTGTCAGATCGGCTATAAAAATGCCACTCCGGTTTCTGAACCTCCTGCTCTTTGCCAGTTCTCCTGTTTCTATTTCACTCGTAAAATAAACTGTTTTACCATCAGGTGCAACCGATAATGGTCCATTATTGAAAAGCTCACTCCGGTCAGTTAATATTTCCTGCGGTTTGTTCCAGTCAAGGGAATCCTTTTGTTTAGCAAAGAAGATATTGAATAATCTCCGGCCATCATAGGATGTCCGGTCAGTAATTCCGCTGAAACGCCGGTCGGAACAAAACAGGAGTCCATCTTGGATTATAACAGGCGAAATCTCATTAAACCCCGATGAGTTGAAGGATAATCTTGTTACTTTATACATCGGAGCTTCCTGGGCTGTTGAATCAATCCTGAACAGAGTAATCAAAACAAATATTATAATCAGTAATCTTTTCATCAAATCAGAAATACCTTGGATTTGCCGCACTCACTTTATAACTGAACTCATAACGCAGGATAAATTCCGTAGATCCTTTTGAATAAGAATTCATTCTGCCGTAAGGATAATCGTATGAGAATCCAAACATAAGCTGGTGGTTAATCTGCACCTGTAAAATCCCGACTGCTACCTGCTCTGATATCCTCCATGAAGCTCCTGCCCATAAAAGATCTGCAATTATAAAATTGCCGTTAATATCAAACTGGGAGATCTTTTTTGAGCTATTGAGAGAATAATCAAGCAAAAACGAAGGTTTGAACTTCAGAATCGTGCTGATAGGTATCAATGCCCCGCCGGTTAGTAAAAACTCATATTGACCAAAGCTGTGATATGGTACGACGGATCCATTATCGTTCCTGCGATAGTTAAGGAAAGACGGAATTGAAAGACCTGCGAAAAATCTGTCCTCCATATAGTAAACACCTGCTCCGACGTTCGGAAGTACAAAGGATTTATCGTTTGATTTAAATACCGGATCTTCCGGATCGTTAAGAAGTAAACTTGAATAATCAGTGTTCGAAATATCTGTCCCCGCTTTAAGTCCAAAAGAAACCTTCCCCTTTCTAAGTCTTATATGATAAGCATAATCTGCATAAATGCCGGTTGATTTTGTTACCCCGTACTGCATAAACTGAGCCATTAATCCAAGAGCCACCTTGTCGTTCTTCATAGGTGCATGAAATGAAACAGACTGAAGCAGCGGGGATCCTTTTGTTCCCATCCATTGTATCCTGTATGAAAGGAAACTGCTTAAGACTCCCCTGGTACCTGCATATGCAGGATTCAAAACGAGTCCATTCTGAAGGTATTGACTGTAAACAGGAAACCCAAGGTTTATCCTTGCCGAGTCAGGAACATTCTGCCCGGCAACAGTACTGCAAACAAACAGTAAAAAAACAATATGAAACTTCAATTTCACCATACCTGTAGAACAATAAACTCCGGAATTTTATTTAACATATTCCACATTTCAATATCTTTTAAGGATTACAAAACCACTTTTCTTAAACGCCGCACTGTTCCTTCTGGAAGTAATCTTCAAAAGGTAATAATAAGTACCCTCGGGAAGGTCACGGCCTTTCATGTTTTTACCATCCCATATCTGCCACTCATCTCCGTTCCGGTTTGAAGTTCGAAATACTTCAGTTCCCGCTCCGTTGATTATTATCAGCTCGGCAGTCTGGTTTTCAAGATCAAGACCCTGAATTTCAAATATGTTATTATATCCGTCACGGTCGTTATTTGGTGAAAATCCTTCAGGAATAAAAATATCATTGACGGTTACCTCAATCATATCTTCAACCTTGCAGGCTCCCCTTGTAACTGTCCATAAGAATGTGTTCAGACCTTTTGACAGTCCGGTCACACTTGTTTTGTTATCTGAATCGTTTTGAAAACTGCCTGAACCATCCACAACACTCCATTTGCCAGAACCTCCTGATACTGCAGGATCTGCCGTCATTATAAAAATATTATCAAATGAAAATATTACTGTATCGCGACCTGCATTAATCTGATAATCCGGGGGCAGGGAGTCGAATATAAGTTCAATTGTATTTGAGGTGCTGAAACAACAGTCATTATTTCCGGATTTAACGTTTCTCCGGTATCTGATATTCCTGGTCATAACCGGTGGCTGATATGTGCCGTCTGAAGCATTATTGGTACCGGTGGCAGGGCTCCAGGATATTCCGTCTTCGCTTTCTTCCCACAGATAGGTATATGATCCTGATCCGCCTGTCAGTGCCAATCCGGAGGCCTGGGTTACAGGATCAGGGACATCATTTTTGCAAACTGTCTGGTCACCTGATATTGTATTATCTTTCAGTGCAGGAAGAACAGTAATTTTAATTGACCCGCTCTCCAACGAACACTGGCCTGAAAAAACTTTGCGTTTAAAATATGTAGTAGCCGTCAATTGCTGAGGCTGATAATTCTGACTTGCTCCCGATTGAGAAATATCGGTCCAGTTTAAATTATCCGGTGAGGATAACCACTGGTAGGCATAGTCGCCGGGAATATTTGTCCCACCCGAGGGGATGGTACCTATTATCCTGTGAACTGATCCGCCGTTGCAAATAGTTGTATCGGTCGATCCGCCCGATAAAAGAGATATGTTATTGCCTGCTACCGGTTTATGAACATTGATGCGAACTGATCTGCTTGTATTTGTGCAAGAGGAAGAATAGACTATCCTTCTAAATCTTACCGAATCAGTAAGAGCCTGTGGTGAATAATTCTGATTCGTCACTCCGGTGTAACCGGATATATTTGCCCAGGAATGGTTTTTGGTACTATCCTGCCATGTGTATGTATATGTTCCTGCACCTTTACCGTTAAGTGGTGCTGATCCTATAAGTTGCAGAGGAGAAGAACCTGAGCAGATTGTCTGATCGCCAGGAATTACTGAATTGTTAGTGATCAGAGGATATTCATTTAAAAGGACTGAAGAGCTGGTGCTTACGCAAACATTATTGCTCCCGGATAAAACAACCCTC
>CAYPKL010000405.1:0-9792 GCA_964411285.1 uncultured Rikenellaceae bacterium | reverse complement strand
GAGTTTCAGGTTGATTGACAAATGATATACATCAAGAAGCGATTGCATATTTATACCAATGGGATAATCCATGCCAAAACGCTTATCAGGTTTGATCCCGACAGCAAATTCAAGATAATCAAGAGAATAATCCATAATCGCCCTGATGATTTTATCGGCTTCCTCTTTTTCCCCGGCCCTCATCAAAACTTCAGCCAGACTAAGCGAAAAGAAATCATTCGGCATTTTACCTGCCGGAACAATTTCCAGTCCTTTCCTGGCAACTTCAACGGCCCTGATAGTATCGCCTGAAGCCAGCAGGGCTTTTCCCAGATTTCCGAAAATCCGTCTGAAGTTACTCAGCATACGCCTGTTGTTCTCGTCGAGATAAACCGAAGGATCTGCTGCATTACCCCATCCGAATTTATTCATCATATTGTCGTACATCACTACCGGATCAATTATGCCAAATTCGCCCTCCTCCGGTTCTCCTGTCTTTACAGGCACTATTCTGTAAGCCATACCTTCCTGGACAAAATACTTTTCCAGTCCGTTATACTGACTCGACGGGACAGTTGTCGAAATGTAAACAGGCCTTTCCCACTTGTTCGTTGAAAGCAGATCCATGATTGCCAGGTCTCCCTTGAAAGCATCATCCCCGGTGTATTCCCAGATTACAGGTGATACTATTCTGTCGTTGAAATATTCTTTTACCGTGCCATTTGAAACCACAGCCGCAGAATCAACATCGATTATGAATTTACTTGCAGGCAGATAATTCAGATAATCGCCCCTGCCATTTATATCAATCATATATTTCCTGTCGTCCTGTGAGGCAAACTCAACTATCTGGCTTAATTCAACAGGTGTTTCCAATCTGCTGTTTACGGGAAGCTGGTTTCTGACACCTTCAATATATTTTTCAGGAGGAAGTGACAATGGAATGGGGTCGGAATCAAATGCTTTCTGCCTCATCATATCAATGTACCATCCGGCCTGAAGATAGCTAAGGTTGGCCACACGAACATCTGTCCTTACCTGTTCAACGTCCTGAACATACCAGACAGGAAATGAATCATTGTCACCATAAGTAAATAAAATGCTGTTCGGGGCACACGATTTGAGGTAATTCGCTCCAATGTCGCGTGCAGTATAACGGCCTGAGCGGTCGTGATCATCCCAGTTCTGTACTGCCATAAGAACGGGAACTGCCATAAGAAGTACGATAAATGTAATAATTGCAGATCCATACTCTTTTATAAACTTCCTGAGTGTTTCATATATAAACATGAAGCCTATGCCTATCCAGACAGAAAATGCATAAAATGATCCGGCATAAGCGTAATCTCTTTCCCTTGGCTGGTTCGGATACTGATTAAGATAAAATATTATTGCAAGTCCCGTCATGGCGAAAAATGCCAGAACAAGCCAGAAATCATTCCTGCCGTTCTTGTAGTGCCAAAACAGACCGGCAATGCCTAAAAGAAGCGGCAGAAAAAAGTAAGTATTCCTTCCGGGATTATTTTTCAGATCATCCGGCATTTTATCCAGCTTTCCCAGGCGTGCTTCATCAATTAGTTTTATGCCGCTTATCCAGTTTCCATGAACAGGATTGCCATTGCCCTGAACATCATTCTGCCTGCCTGCAAAATTCCACATAAAATAACGCAGGTACATAAAACCTGTCTGATATCTGAAAAAATACCGCAGATTTTCCCCGAAAGTAGGGCATATAAGCGTTTCATCACCGGAACCTGAACTTACCGAGAATTTTTTCCCGCTGATATTTCCCCAGTATTTGTAAGCACTTTCATGTTCAGGATCAGAGCTGTACATGCGGGGGAAAATAGTTAAAAACTCCTTGTTGTACTCATATTCAGGTCTGTAATACGGCTTATATTTCCCCTCTGTCTTATTGTATCCTGCAACCACACTTTTAACATCAATCACGGGAGCGCTGTAATAATTGCCATATATTTTCGGTGAACTGCCGTATTGTTCCATATTGATATAATATGACAGCGAGAAGATATCCGAAGGATTATTCTGGTTCATCGGCGGGCGGGCAGATGACCTTATCATAATCATTGCATAAGATGAATACCCTATCATAATGACAGTCAAAGCTGTCATAACATAATTTAAAACTACCCTTCTGCTTTTTATTGAGTACATTATACCGGCAACCAGAGCTGCAATAAGCAAAATCACAAAAAAGAGCAGACCTGTATTATAAGGAAGACCGAAAACATTTACAAATAAAAGCTCGAACCAGCCTGCAGCTTTCGGAACTCCGGGTATTAAAACGAATACTAAAAGCCATAAAATCACAACTGAAAGTATCAGAGTCTTTATCACACCTTTGGTGTTCACTTCATATTTCTTGAAATAGAAAACGAATATGAGAACCGGAAGAACCAGAAGGTTGAGACGATGAATCCCCAGCCCCAATCCCATCATATAGGCTATCAGAATAATCCATCTTCCGGAATAAGGTTTGTCAGCTTCCTCCTCCCATTTCAACATACCCCAGAAAACAAGTCCTGTAACAAGAGATGAGAGAGCATACAGTTCTCCCTCTACAGCTGAGAACCAGAAAGTGTCAGAAAAAGTGTAAGTGAGGGCTCCGATTATTCCGCTTCCCAGAATTGCCGGGATCTGGCCGGATACGACAGAGGCTCCTCTGACATATACCTTACTGACCAGATGAGTTATTGTCCAGAACAGGAACATAATTGCAAGACCACTGCTTATTGCCGATAATGCATTCATCATCATGGCAACTTTAGAAGTATCTCCTCCTGCAAACAGAGTGGCAATCCTTCCTATCATAAGAAAGAGAGGCGCCCCCGGAGGATGGCCTACCTGAAGTTTAAAAGCTGAAAGGATAAACTCGCCGCAATCCCAGAAGCTCACTGTCGGTTCTATCGTTAAGAGATAGACAATTGATGAAACAAGAAAAAGGATCCATCCCGTAATTTTATTCAGCAGGTGGTAATTGCCCCAGAGTGAATTCATAACCGTTGCTATTTGATTATCAAGATGACAAAGAACGTAAAAAAATGTTATTTGTAAATACCCGGAAAACTATTTAACTCCGTTTAACCTGAGTTTTATTTTGCTATTTTTGCCACAAAGAGCTTGCCTGATGAGAAACACCGGAGTATTTATAGTTCTGCTGATCTTAAATTTTTTTAATTCGTCCGGTCAGGGTGGTTCCTCCGGCACTTTATCCCCCGGGTCCCTTAATCTGAGGTTAAGGAATATTAACTTTGTCAGAAACAATGAATATTCAAATCCAATAATAGAAGGTTATACACTTATTGGATATTTCCTTCAGCCTGAGCTGGTTTACGCCCCTTCGGAAAAAGTTACCCTCAGCCTGGGCGCACATGTGATTCAATATTCCGGGACAAATAAATTCAATCTTGTCAAGCCTGTTTTTTCGACTTCATATTCCTTTTCTGAAAACACTGTTTTTACAATAGGTTCATTATCAGGGAGTGACGGGCATAGGATGTTCGATCCCCATTTCAACAGGGAGCGCCTGTATAATGCTTTTACCGAAGAGGGTCTTCAATTAAAATTTCGCAACACGCATTTCTTCAATGATTTATGGCTCAGCTGGGAAAACTATATTTTTAAAGGTGATTCTGAAAGGGAAATATTTACTTCCGGAGAATCATTCAGTTATACATCAGATTTAGTTGGTGGTCTGTTCAGGGTTGAAATCCCCTTACAGTTACAGTTTAAACATTACGGAGGGCAGATCAGCAATTATCCCGACCATGTTGAGACCTATTTTAATCTTGCTTCAGGAGCAAGAATAACTTTTGAAATTGCTGAACGCCAGTACGGTGAAGCAGGAATCGAAGGTCTTCTTTTTTATGGAAAATCCCTTACTGAAAATGCACCATCAGGAATAAATGAAGGTCATGGGGAATGGTATAAGCTGTTTTATAATTATAAATTTGCCGGGGTTGAAGCCGGATTCTGGAATTCGCATGACTTTTATTCCCCGAATGGTAACTTTATATTCAGCTCCGTTTCAGATTACAGAAACAATGTCACCATCCATGACAGAAAATTAATAACAGGTTCTGCCAGTATTAAACTCCTTCATAATAATTTCCTGGAGTTCTATCTTGGATTTGATGGCTTTTATGATACTGGCCTTGAAAGGTTCGACAATGCGCTTACACTTCACCTAAGGTTTGATAAATTTATAACGCTGACTTCAATAAAGTAGTAAAAGAATCCTATACGAAATATCTCCACGGCCTATTTTTCCAGTATTCTTCAGCATAGTCAATGCCAATTCTCGGAGATGTCCGGAAATCAGGAATATTTCCTGAATCTTCAATCCATATTCTTGATGAGGTGGTCAGATCTTCCCCGTAATAGGATCTGTCAATTCCCAGGACTTTCGTCACTCTTCCCGGTCCGTTGTAGTCATGCAAACCCCTGATAAGGACTGCCTGGGGATCATTTTCCTTCCCGGCAACGATATTCAGCATCCAGTGCATGCCGTAAACCAGGTAAACGTATAATCTTCCACCTTCATGGTACATTACTTCAGTTCTGGCAGTACGCCCTTTGCTCGCATGGCAGGCTTTATCCTCAGCTCCCCTGTAAGCTTCCGTTTCAGTGATAATAAATTTACGTACAGTGCCATCTCTTCCTGTGACAGCCAATATGCCGGATAGCAAACCAGGTGCTACTTCCAGAACATCCCTTGAAAAAAAATCGCGATCCAGTCTTAAGTTTCCATCCATAATTTAGTAACGGATTTTTTCTTCAGATTCTTCCCACCTTTTAAAAACTTCATTTGCAGCCGCTATCTTCTTTTGGTGAAATTCTATATTTCTTTCTGAAGGTTCAAGAGAAATCTCGGAATAGATAAAACTGTCATTAAATCCGGCATTTGCAGCATCCTTGCGATCAGAAGCATAGACAACTTTTTTTATTCCTGACCAGTATATCGCACCCAGACACATAGGACAGGGTTCGCATGAAGTATAGAGCACACATCCTGTAAGGTCGTGGGTTTTCAGCAACGCGGCAGCTTCGCGGATAGCGAGGATTTCGGCATGTGCCGTGGGATCTTTTAAGAGGACCACTTTGTTGCCTGACTCGGCCAGAATTTTGCCTTCTCTCGTTACCAAAGCTCCAAAAGGACCTCTTCCCAGAGGAATACCTGCTTTTGCAATCTCAAGAGCTCTCGTGAGAAATATTTTATCATCATTCATTTTACCTGTCCATTTATATTTCACTAAATTAAAATCAAAGGTAAAAATACCTTAGTTTTGATTCGCCGGAAGAATTTATTTTCAATATTCTTTTTTTTCAGGAAATATATTGTATTTTTGCAGTCCCAAAATAAAGGGTTTGACATCAAATTCATGTGTTTCAATAATAAAATTTCAAAGAAGTGAACACCTTAAGTTACAAAACAGTATCGGCAAATAAAGATTCTGTAAATAAAGAGTGGGTAATTATTGATGCTGAAGGTGCAGTCCTTGGCAGACTTGCAACAATGGTTGCTTCCACACTCAGAGGCAAGACTAAAACAGATTTTACCCCGCATGTTGATTGCGGAGATAACGTTGTTGTTATTAATGCTGATAAAGTCTCCCTGTCAGGCACCAAATGGTCCGATAAAGAATATGTAAGGTACACCGGATATCCTGGCGGACAGAGGTTTACAACTGCCGGGGATATGCTTAAGAAAAATCCGATAGGTCTGGTTGAGCATGCTGTAAGGGGAATGCTTCCGAAAAACAGACTAGGAAGAGCCATTTTTAAGAATATGCATGTATATGCAGGCGCTTCGCATCCCCATGAAGCACAGAAACCAAGAAAAATTGAACTTTAACACAATTCAGAATAGAATATGGAGCCAGTTAATGCTATTGGAAGAAGAAAAGCAGCAGTTGCCAGAGTGATTCTAAGAGATGGCAAGGGAAACATAACAATAAACAACAGGGATTACAAGGAATATTTCGGAGCTGAGACTCTTCAGTATGTGGTTACACAACCTCTGGTATTGCTGAATACAGCTGACAAATATGATATAAGGGTAAACCTTGACGGCGGTGGTGTAAAAGGCCAGGCCGAAGCCGTGCGTCTCGGCATAACAAGAGCTCTTATTTTTATCGATGCTGAGAACAAATCCATTCTTAAAGCAAACGGATTTGTTACACGCGACCCGCGCGAAGTTGAAAGGAAAAAGCCCGGTCAGCCAAAAGCACGTAAGAGATTCCAGTTCAGCAAACGTTAGTATTTAATAGATCAATCGTTATAGATGCAGGTTTAGTATCTAAATTGCAGAGACTCCCGCAAGGCGGGACTACTTTGTGATTGACTCTGAAGGAATGTAAACTTAATAAAAAAGAAAAAATGCCAAGAACAAATTTCCAGGAATTGCTTGATGCCGGCGTCCATTTCGGACACCTGAAAAGAAAATGGAATCCCGCAATGGCTCCTTATATTTTTATGGAGCGCAACGGTATTCATATCATTGACCTTGAAAAGACAATCGTCAAACTCGACGAGGCTGCTTCAGCAATGAAGCATATTGCCAGATCGGGAAAGAAAATTCTTTTTGTAGCAACAAAAAAACAGGCAAAAGAGATTGTTGCCGAACGTGTTAAGCTGATAAATATGCCTTATGTCACAGAACGGTGGCCGGGTGGCATGCTCACCAATTTCCCAACTATCCGCAAGGCAGTTAAAAAGATGGGATCTATTGACAAAATGGCAACCGACGGTACCTTTTTAAATCTGTCAAAACGTGAAAAGCTGCAGGTTACCAGGCAAAGAGCCAAACTCGAAAAAAACCTTGGCAGTATAGTCGATCTTACCCGCCTGCCCTCCGCTCTTTTCATCGTGGATGTCTGCAAAGAACATATTGCAGTAAGAGAGGCAAAAAGACTTGGTATTCCGGTTTTTGCAATGGTCGACACCAATTCGGATCCTTCAGATATTGAGTTTCCGATTCCAGCAAATGATGACGCTTCAAAATCAATTTCACTGATCGTAAACCTCCTCTGCCAGTCTATTGAAGAGGGACTGAATGAAAGAAAGCTCGAAAAGGATAAAGAGCCTCTTCAGAAAGACAGGAAAGTTCTTAGAAAGGAACTTGAGATAAAAGACCTGCCCGATTCAGTGATTGCAGCAATTGTTGAGGAAGAAGAAGAGGAAGAAGAAGTTGAAGCTGACGAAGAAGCCGTTTCCGATGAGATTGAAACTGAGGATGACGTTATATCAGAGGTGGATAAAATTGAGGAAGAATAGACGATTTTTTGGAAACTAATTTTTAAAGATAATTTAATGACTAATATAAGTGCTGCAGATGTTGCCAAGCTAAGAAGAGTAACCTTAGCCGGCATGTTGGATTGTAAAAAGGCCCTCGAAGAATCAAACGGTGATTTTGACAAGGCAATTGAAATAATCAGAAAAAAAGGACAGGCTGTTGCCAGTAAAAGAGCTGACAGAGAAGCCACCGAAGGAGTAGTGTTATCAAAGGTTTCTGCAAAGGGTAATACCGGCGCTCTCATAGTACTTAACAGCGAAACGGATTTTGTTGCAAAAAACGCTGAATTTATTTCGCTTGCAAATAAAATACTCGATCTGGCAATTGCAAAAAATCCTGCAAACCTCGTGGAACTTAAAGCCCTCCCTCTTGAAAAGGTAACGGTAGCCGAAAAAGTTGTTGAGTTTGTTGGTATAATAGGCGAAAAACTCGAGCTTTCATATTATGAAAAAATAGAGGCTTCACATGTTCAGGCCTATATCCACCCGGGAAACAAGCTTGCTACTCTCGTTGGTTTTAATAAGGCTGGTCTCGATGGTCAGGTATATAAGGACATCGCGATGCAGGTGGCTGCCATGAATCCTGTTTCAATTGATAAGGACGATGTTCCTGAAAAAATTATTGCCCAGGAGATTGAAATAGGAAAAGAACAGGCCAGACGCGATGGAAAACCTGAAAATATGCTTGAAAAAATTGCACAGGGAAAACTTGCTAAATTCTTTAAGGAGAGCACTCTTCTTAACCAGGAATTTGTGAAAGACACCAAGGTTACCATCAGACAACACCTTCAATCGGTAGATAAAGAGCTGAAAATAACTGAATTTAAACGTTATACCCTTAACCTTTAAAGTAAGTTCATAATTCAATATCAGGGCGGCACATTGCGTGTCGCCTTTTTTATTTCTTAGAGCTATCGTCGAACTTTAAATTCTTATATTTGTTTAAGTTTGAATTGCTAAACCAAATCTTTAAGTAATGAAAAAAAACATGGGTGCCACCGACAAAACTATTAGACTCATACTTGCAGTTCTTTTTGCTGTTTTATTTTTTACCGGCGTAGTTAAAGGAACTCTGGGGATCATTCTACTTGTCCTTGCCGTTGTCTTTATAGTGACCAGCCTTTTGGGTTTTTGTCCGTTATACACTCCGTTCGGATTGTCAACCACAGGAAAAAAATCTGATCAGAAATAGAATTCCGATTTTATTTTTGTAATCCCAGTTTCAGAGTTTCTACGGAGTGGCTTCCTATTTCCAGTGGAACTGATTCCGGATTATATTCAATTGCCCTGCTATCATACTCAATCATAGTTGTTTTGCTTGCGTTCTGAATTCTGAACCATGATCTAAGATTGATCTTTGTTCCGCCAGTTCCCGTTTCAAAGAGCCTGATGACTGTCTCGTTTTCATCTTCAGCCTTTTTTATTGATGATATTGAGATATTGGGTTTATCAACTGAAAAGAAGCTTGCTTCAACCGGTAATAAAGTATTCCTGGAAAGCTGGGGGTCAACCACTGCCATAAGTTTTTCATTTGCTCCGCGACCGAACTGATAACCATTATTGAAACCCGGCTTATGTGAGGTAATTGAGAAACTGAAATAATGGTTGCCGGTCTGCAGATATTCATTACCCTCTCCATGGCAGCTTCTCCGCGAAGCCAGCATAATCGCCTGCAGAGGGAGTGCACCATCAGCGAGACCGGTAGGATCAACATAATCTGCAACAGCAGTACTTGTGCTCATTGTTATACCAAACCTGCTATCAGATGCTCCAATCCAGTTTTCAATACCCCGCGGATGTACTTCAGTACATTTTGTAATGTACCTCTCTCCTGCAGCTCCGGCGATCTCATCTTTTCCAACCTCCAATACCCCGAAAGGCACTTCGTACGATACCTGGCCATTATCCATATTGAGGGGCAGAACAAAACGGTATTCCCTGTAAAGAACTCCCTCCCAGTTCAATAATGCAATGTCAAAGTCTATTTTCTTGATGTTTCTGAAAACCTTAATCTTACTTTCAATAACTGCATTTCTTACAGGCTGCCGTATCTTATATGCAATAAAAACAGGACCATTTTCAACCACCTTCCATTCAGGGGAATGGGCTGATACTATATCAAACCCCTCCATCTCTGTTTTTTGAATATCAGCAAACTCACCAGCCCCATTGCCTACAGATTTGAGTGTAAATACGTCGCCACCCGAGATCTTTCCTGTTTTGAGCAACTCTACATTAAGTTCTTTGTCATAAATACTCTTCGCTCCTCCCCCGTTAATTTCAACCCTGTAAAATGGCGTTTCAATAATTTTTCCGGTGTCTTCCTTACCTGATGCCTGAACCTCAGCAGGAAGTACATAGTAGGTTTTGTAACCGATAGAAGGAACTCCTCCGGCAATAAAAACAGCACTGATATTCTTAAGACTATTGTCATTATACCGTTCAATCTCAGTAAGCTGAACAGGGATTTCATTTCCTGCTGCATCTGTCATTTTTACG
>CAYPKL010000404.1:0-9921 GCA_964411285.1 uncultured Rikenellaceae bacterium | reverse complement strand
CTATCGAAACGGTCAAGAAAACCTCCATGCCCCGGCATGACAGAACCCGAGTCTTTAACACCAAGGCTTCTTTTAAGCATAGATTCAATAAGATCGCCAAAAGTACCTGCAACCGAAACTATTACGGCAGCTATCATCCAGCGGGTTGTGTCGACAACCCCGAACCATCCTGAAAGCAACCATGCTCCAAATACCGACAATAATAATCCTCCTATAAATCCTTCCCACGATTTTTTCGGAGAGATCCTTTCCATCAACCTGTGACGTCCAATTGTAACACCTGTCAGGTAGGCTCCTGTATCATTAGCCCAGAGAATAAGAAAAAAACCTACAACTACTCCCGGGGAGAATGTAATTCCGTTATGCGTAAGCAAAGAATCAAGCCCTTCCATAGAATATGCCGAAAATGGGAAAAGAGAGAAAGGAACGGCAATATATATTACTGCCATAAAAGTATGAGCAAGCGAATCAAACGGTTTTTCCTCTTTTCTAAAGAGTTCAATAACTATAATAATCAGAGCAAGCGGTATCAGGTACAGTAAAGATTTTACCGGCAGAAAACCTGCAGCAACAAGTGTTGAAATTGTATAAAGAGTTAACCCGGCAAAAATGCCTCCGGCCATCTGGGGCCTGATTCCGGTCTCCTTTATCATTATATAGTACTCATACTGAGCACCTGCAACAATAAATAAGCCGGTAAAAAAGAATGAGACAGGATGAAGCCAAAATCCGCCCAGTACAAAAATAACTATCCATACTGCTGTTAATGTCCGTCTGAAAAAGTTGCTCAAAGTGATTCGCTTTTGTCTTTTCCTTTTTGCCCTTTACCCTTTTTTGATGGTTTTTCCGGATCTGCTCCTTCCTCAGGCGTTTCTGAAGTGGATTTTCTGGCTTTCTTCAATCCTTTAATCTCATTATCAGCTAAAGCTACAGCAGGTTCAACTGGTCTGTTTTCATTTGCTTTTGCTTCTGCTTCCTCTTTCAGCCTGTCAGCTTTTCGCTTTCCAAATATCCTTTCAAGGTCTTCGCTGAAAATAACCTCTTTTTCCAGAAGCAATTCGGCCAGCTCTGTCAGACCCTTCATATTATTTTTAAGAACATCCTTGGCACGCAGATATGATTTTTCGATGATATCTTTAACTTCATGGTCTATAATTTCGGCTGTTCTTTCGCTGTAAGGTTTTGTAAATCCATAGTCGGACTGGCCTGATGAGTCGTAAAAACTGACATTGCCTACTTTTTCACTCATCCCGAAAAATGAAACCATCGCGTAAGCCTGTTTTGTAATTTTCTCGAGATCGCTTAATGCCCCTGTCGATATTTTGCCGAAGACAAGCTCTTCTGATGCTCTTCCTCCCAGGGCATAAGCCATTTCATCAAGAAGCTGTTCAGTTGTAGTTATTTGTCTTTCCTCCGGCAGGTACCATGCGGCGCCCAGAGCTCTTCCCCTGGGAATTATTGTTACTTTGACCAGAGGGCTTGCATGTTCGAGCAGCCAGCTTACAGTTGCATGACCGGCTTCGTGATAGGCAATAGTTTTCTTCTCCACCATTGAAATGATCTTGTTTTTCCTTTCCAGACCACCTACAATCCTGTCGATAGCATCCAGAAAATCCTGTTTTTCGACCACTGTTTTATTTTTCCGGGCTGCTATAAGTGCAGATTCATTGCAAACATTTGCAATGTCGGCGCCTGAAAATCCAGGGGTTTGCTTGGCAAGGAATGAAACATCAAAGTTCTTGGCGAGCTTTATCGGACGGAGGTGTACTTTAAAGATGGCTTCCCTCTCATTCAGGTCAGGGAGTTCCACATGGATCTGCCTGTCAAACCGTCCTGCCCTCAGCAGAGCTCTGTCGAGAATATCAGCCCTGTTCGTTGCTGCAAGAATTATCACGCCCATGTTTGTTCCAAACCCGTCCATCTCGGTAAGAAGCTGATTAAGAGTATTTTCGCGCTCATCATTAGATCCGAAATTTACATTTCGCCCTCTTGCACGTCCGACAGCATCGATCTCATCTATGAAAACTATACATGGCGCCTTTTCTTTTGCCTGTTTGAAGAGATCTCTTACCCTCGAAGCGCCTACACCTACAAACATCTCAACAAAATCAGATCCTGATATCGAGAAGAAGGGCACATTGGCTTCACCGGCAACAGCTTTTGCAAGAAGAGTTTTTCCGGTTCCGGGAGGTCCGATAAGGAGAGCTCCCTTTGGAATTTTACCCCCAAGCTGTGTGTATTTTTTCGGATTCTTCAGGAAATCAACAATTTCCATAACTTCTGTTTTTGCCTCTTCAAGTCCGGCAACATCGCTGAAGTTTATTTTTACATTGGTGTCCTTATCGAAAATCTGGGCTCTGGATTTTCCAACACTGAAAATACCGCCGGCTCCACCGGCACCGCCGCCTGACATCCTTCTCATCATGAACATCCACAATACGATAAGTCCAATAAACGGCAATGTCCATCCCAGGATCTCTCCGATATAGTTGTGCCGTGTTTCAGATTCAGGATAAATAATTTCTTTGTCGGGGTATCCGGCATTTTTCTGTTCTTCCAGGATGAAAGGTTCAAAAGTGCTTATATCAGCAATATTGTATGTAAAATTGGGTTTTGGCACCCCTAATCCCATCCCACGGTTTCCGGTTTTCAGTATATTGGGATATCTGTCCGATTCAATAGCCTCTTTTTTCAGATAAATCTCTGCTATCTCCTTATTTATGATTACAATCCTCTCAATATCTTTCTTGATTATCATATCCTTAAGATCGCGTGTCTGGGCTTTTGGAACGGTTTTACTTCCGTACAGAAGCTGGAAGGCTATGATGGAAAAAGCCAGGATTGCAAAAATCCAGTTGGAATTGAATTTTGGCTTTAAATTCTTATCAGGCGATTTCTCCGGTACCGGTTTTGTACTTTTATTTTCGGTCATAAATCAGTAACTTATTGTATTTTGTCTTTAATCGCTTCTATTGATGCATCAGCCCAAAGTGATTCAAGGCTGTAAAACTGTCTGTACTCCTCAAGGAAAATATGGACAATAACATTCCCATAATCAAGAAGGACCCAGAAACAATTGTCCAGTCCCTCCACATGTAAGGGTTTTTCACCAATTCCTATTCTTACTGTATCTTCAACAGAATCACAAATTGAGTCCACCTGAGTGGTTGAAGAAGCATGACATATAACAAAAAAATCAGTTATTCTGGTCTCAAGTTTTCTCAGATCGATTTTTAAAACATCCTGCCCTTTCTTTTCAAATATACCTTTTATTATATTTTCCAGTAGTGATTCAGCCTCGTCCTGCCTTTTCTTCATCCGTAATTATCAGTTAAATATCAAGTCGCAAAAGTACAAACTTTTATCCGTATTTTTGTTACGGATCAACTCTTTATTACAATTAAGGTGCCGACTCAGAATAAAGGTAAATATGACATGAATACTTAAATCAAATTAACAATGATAATAGGATCTGAAATTATTTTTATAAAAAACATTTCATCTACCAATACCCATGCCTCAAAATTACTGTACAATGGTCCGGCTCCTTCAGAGGGCACAATTTTTTATACAAACTACCAGTCGGCAGGCAAGGGCCAGATGGGCAATAGATGGGAAAGTGAAGATGGGAAAAACCTGCTGTTCAGCCTAATTTTATTCCCGGATCTGATACTTCCGGAAGATCAGTTTATTATATCGATGGCTGTTTCACTGGGAATCTGTGACTTTCTGAGCGAAGTTGTTCCTGACTGCAAAATCAAATGGCCAAACGATATCTACATCAGGAATGACAAAATAGCAGGAGTTCTTATTGAAAATGCCATAAACGGTAACAGAATTGAAAGCAGCGTTATCGGAATCGGGTTGAATATTAACCAGACAACGTTCATTGGTGACGCTCCAAATCCTGTTTCACTCAAGATGATAACCGGGAAGGATTATGATACAGAAATATGCCTGAAGCTTCTTGCCGGATGTCTTGATCAAAGATATAAACAACTTTTGTCAGGGAAAAATGATGAAATCAGCGACAGATACATTTCTTTACTGTACCGGCTTAATGAATGGCACAGGTTCAGTACCGGAAGCAGGATCTTTTCAGGGAAAATAGTATCGGTAACACATAACGGGCATTTGCTGGTTGAGGATGAAAACAGTACAATTCTTGAATTCTCCTTAAAAGAAATAAGCTTTGTTTTATAGACCTTTCCAGTCACGGAATTTTTCCATTTCATCCACTATTATCTCGAGGAATTTTTCAATATACTTTTCAGCCATCATTTTCAAAAATGGATTCATCCTGGCTTCAGCTGTCAGAATTACCTCTGCTTTTTCATTAATGCCTTCTCTTATGCCGAGGACCAGGGAAAAATCCTGTGCCTGCAGAAGAGTACCTTTAAATTTAATTCTGGAGAATGGATTTTTCTCGACCAGGTCGATATTAATGTTTCCTATCGGAGCTGCTTTAAAGCTGCACGATTCCTTACTGATAATAAGATCCTCAAAGCTTTTTGCAGGTATAAACCGTTTAAAGTTTCTCATATCGGTAACAAATTCAAATACTTCCGGAGGTGAACATGTAAGATGTCCTGTTCTGCTGTAATATTTTTTGGCTTCTGACATTTCTCTATTTATTTATTCCCCAGGCTGAGGGGTCCGACCTCCACATTTTCAAAGTTTCAACCTCCTGCGGTCCAATATAGCCGGAATCAAGAGCTGCTTCAATAAGAGTGCTATAGTTGCTGAGAGTGTAAAGGTCACATTGTTCGGAAGAAAAACCTTTTGCAGCTTTTTCAAATTCATAGGTAAAGATTGCCAGCATTCCAAGAACCTCGCATCCTGCATCCCTGAGAGCTTTAACAGCTCCCAGACTGCTGCCACCTGTTGATATAAGATCCTCTATAACCACAACTTTCTGCCCGGGTTCAAAGAATCCTTCAATCTGGTTTCCCAGACCATGTTCCTTTACTCCGGATCTGACATAAATAAATGGCAATGCCAGTTTATCGGCTGCAAGTGCACCATGAGCAATAGCACCTGTTGCAACACCTGCTATTACCTCAGCCTGCGGATAAAGTCTTCTGACCATTTCAGCAAAAGAATCACTTATAAATGATCTTATTGCAGGAAATGAAAGGGTTTTACGGTTATCACAATAAATAGGTGATTTCCATCCCGAAGCCCATGTAAAAGGATTTGACGGTTGCAATTTTATTGCTTTAATTTGTAGCAGATATTCAGCGATCTTTATGGCATAATTCTCCATCTGAAAATGTATAAAGTTCATTTTGAAAACAGGTTCATCCTTATTAGTTCCGAACCAGACCGGCTACAAAAATACGGGTTATTCTATAAATTCAGCGCTACCAGCGAACTTTATAAAATTATCTCTGATTTTCAGGCTGATAGCTCAATCCCTTCGATTAATATTTACGGGACAAACATTAAGCACGTCTGGAAAATCTTCAGGATATATTTTACGGAGGTCGGAGCAGCCGGCGGACTTGTAAAACACAAGTCGGGTAAATACCTGTTCATTGAAAAAAAAGGCAAGCTGGATCTTCCCAAGGGTCATATTGAACCCGGCGAAGAGCCTGAAGCCTGTGCATTAAGAGAGGTACAGGAGGAGTGCGGGATCTCAGGGCATCATATAGTCAGCCCCCTGCAACCGAGCTATCACACTTATACCTGGGAAGGAATATCCTATCTTAAAAAGACCAGCTGGTTTCTTATGGATTATGAGGGGCCGATGGTACTTAACCCTCTGTTTGAAGAGGGTATTACGAAAGTCGAATGGCTTTCACCTGATGATTTGAGTAAAATCAGGGAGAGTGCCTGGCAGTCGCTGATGGATCTTATAAATACCTCTGTTCTCCGTGACTGACCTGTCATCAGGATAATTAATCCTATTCTTCTCCTTTGTAATCCTTTAAATTAATGGCTGCCGGGACAAACATGGAAGCATCACCTCCGCTACGGATTATATCTCTTATGATCGACGAATTTATAGGTGTATGTTCAGGAACCGTTAGAAGAAAGACCGATTCAATATCCGGAGCCATCGCTTTGTTGATCTGTGCGATAGCTCTTTCAAATTCAAAGTCAGCGGCGGTTCTTAATCCCCTGAGAAGATAACTGGCTCCATTTCTTTTACAATAATCGACAGTCAATCCTTCATAATGATCAATCCTGATTCGTGGATTATCATTAAAAACCTTCCTGATCATTTCCTTCCTTACCTCCAGGGGATAGTAGTTTTTTTTCAGGGCATTTGCACCGATAGCAATAATTATTTCTTCAAAAATACCAAGAGCTCTTTTTACAATACCTTCATGCCCGATGGTGAAAGGGTCAAAAGAGCCCGGGAAAACAGCTATTTTCTTCATTAATAACATTCCTTTTGCCCTCAAAGTTAATAATTAAAAATAACTGATTCAAAACTTTAAAGATCGGGAATTTAGGGAAGGAGCGGCCAATTGAATGAATTTTTACGGTCAGATAAGAATTTAAACAGATTGTACCTGATCCCCGTTAATTTGATGAGTTGTCATATTGTTCTAAAATATCCCGGCAAGCCAGTATCTCTTCCATATATTCAGTCATTCCCCTGATATATTCTTTTATCATTTCTGTATATTCACGATAATACTCTTTTGCGTCAGGAGGTAATTTCTCAAAGGATTCAATCAGCTCCACCTCTAATTTTTCCATTTTTGCAATGTTTTCTTTTGGATTTTTATTTTTTATGGCATAAGGCGGAGGTGGATTCAGATTTAAATAATTTAGAATTTCCTCAATAGTTTTCTCAAATTCCAGGAACCCAAAATCCTTCCTTGTCTTCATAAATCAATTCTTCTTTTAATCCGGTTCGAAACTCATTAAATTCTGCTCTGTTTTTGTACCTTAATCAGAGCGGGACAACTAAGGTACAAACTTTAACAACGAAAATATTACAATATTACAAGCTATTCTTTAAATTTGTTAACATAAAAAAGCCCGTAAACCGGGCTTTATATAATATTGTTCGTTCTTTATTGGTTGTTTACATTGCAAAAGTTACAATTTTCAATCAAAGGATATTTTCTTTGGGTTCTTTACTTTTTGTTTCAGAAGAGATAAGTCAAGCACTTCCATAATCGTATCGACGTAATGGAATTTCAGTCCTTTAATATAGATCTCATTAATATCCTCAACATCTTTCCTGTTCTCCTCCGATACAATTATCTCTTTTATGCTGGCTCTTTTTGCTGCCAGGATCTTTTCCTTTATTCCGCCAACGGGAAGTACTTTGCCTCTGAGGGTTATTTCACCTGTCATTGCAAGGTATTTTTTAACCTTTCGCTGGGAAAAAGCAGATGCTATGGAGGCTGCCATTGTAATCCCTGCTGAAGGGCCGTCTTTGGGTATTGCTCCTTCAGGGACATGAATATGTATGTTCCACTTGTCAGAAAAACTGTCAGGCAAACCCAGAAGCTCGGCATTCGATTTCAGGTATTCAAGGGCTATAATGGCCGATTCCTTCATGACCTCTCCCAGATTACCGGTTAAAGTGAGTTTGCCTGATCCTTTGCTTAAGCTTGTTTCCACAAAGAGAATCTCTCCCCCGGCTGCAGTCCATGCCAGGCCTGTCACAACACCTGCCTGGTCATTACCTGCATAAATATCCCGTACATATTTTGGAGGTCCCAGTATTTCAAATAGTTTTTTCTCTGAGAGATCAGTAAGATAGGGAGTATCAGATGCTATGTTTTTAGCAGTGACCCTGACAATTTTTGCAAGTTTTTTATCAAGTTCCCTGACTCCCGATTCCCGGGTATACTTATCGATAAGCAATTCCATAACATTCCCTTTAACAGAAAGCTGTTCAGCCCTGACGCCATGATTTTCAAGCTGTTTTGGCAGTAAATGTTGTTTAGCAATCTCAAGCTTTTCTTCCACCAGATAGCCGGTTATCTCAATAAGTTCCATCCTGTCCCTTAAAGCAGGGCTGATTGTTGCCAGATTATTGGCTGTTGCAATGAACAGTACCTTTGAGAGGTCATATTCCATTTCAAGAAAATTATCAAAAAAGGTGCTGTTCTGCTCCGGATCAAGAACTTCCAGAAGAGCAGACGAAGGATCACCTCTGAAATCCTGTCCGACTTTGTCGATTTCATCCAGGATAAAAACAGGATTGGATGAGCCGGCCCTTTTCAGGTTCTGAACTATACGCCCGGGCATGGCTCCGATATAAGTTTTTCTGTGCCCTCTTATTTCAGCCTCATCATGAAGTCCGCCAAGTGACATTCTGACATACTTGCGGTCGAGAGCTTTGGCAACTGATTTTCCCAGTGATGTTTTTCCAACCCCGGGAGGTCCGTAAAGGCAAAGAATAGGCGATTTCAAGTCGCCCTTAAGTTTAAGCACCGCAAGATGTTCAAGAATTCTCTCCTTGACCTCTTCAAGGCCGAAATGATCGTCATCCAGAACTTTCCGAGCATTATTAAGGTCGAGGTTATCGTTGGTGCAGAAATCCCATGGCAGATCAAGAAGGGTCTGAATATAATTGACCTGAACCGAATACTCTGCTGCTGCAGGATTCAGCCTGTTTAGCTTATCGAGTTCCTTTTCAAAGGTCTTTTTTACCTCTGCCGGCCACTTTTTGGATTCACCTTTTTTCTTATATTCCCCAATTTCCTTTTCAACAGGATTGCCGCCAAGTTCGTTTTGAATGGTCTTCATCTGCTGGTGAAGAAGGAATTCACGCTGCTGCTGGTCAAGATCAATTTTTACCTTTGACTGAAGTTCATTTTTAAGCTCAAGTATCTGTATTTCCTGAACGAGATACTCAAGAAGCATATATCCCCTGTCGCGGAGCGTGTTTATTTCAAGAAGCCTCTGCTTATCCTGAACCTTAATATCGGTATTTGAACAGATAAAATTAATAAGATAGGTACTATTCTCAATGTTCTTTATAGCGAATGAAGCCTCAGGACTTATATTGGGATTGATTTTTATAATCTTGAGAGACAAATCTTTAAGTGATCCGACAACAGCATCAAAATCCTTGTTTGGCAGTTCGGGTCTTATTTCAGGCATGGTTTTAACCTTTGCAATAAAATAGGGGTCATCAGAGACCAGTTCCCCGAGCATCATTCTTTTACGTCCCTGTATTATTGCTGTTGTTGAACCATCGGGCATCTCAAGAAGCTTTACTATCTGGCCGACCGTACCAACGGTATGAAGGTCAGCATAACTGGGATTTTCGGTGTCGGGATCTTTCTGAGCCACCGTACCTACTATTTTGTCTGCCCTGTAAGCATCCTTTATTAACTGAATGGATCGCGGCCGGCCTATAGAGATTGGAAGAACAACTCCCGGGAAAAGCACTGTATTCCTTAACGACAGAACCGGAATTGATTCGGGAACCTCAACATCCTCAAGATCACCATCCTCTCCATCTGCTATTATTGGAACAATATCGCCGTCTCCGTCAAGCATGTCCGGCAGCAAAAAATCACTAACAGGTCTCCGCAGTTTCTTATCCATTTTATTTCAATGCTGTCAAATTTACACAATATTTTACACTAAAAGACAGATTATGAGCATTGCAATCATTGTGCCATTATTTCCCGGCAGGTAATAAAAAACCCGGCTTCCAGGCCGGGATTTCAGCATTTTCTGCCGGTTATTTCTTCTTCGTAACGTGATCTTTGTAACGGTTCATGAACTTATCTACCCTTCCTGCAGTGTCAACCAGCTTCATCTTACCTGTGTAAAACGGATGAGAAGTATTTGATATCTCAAGCTTAATTAAAGGATATTCTTTACCGTCTTCCCATTTAATACTCTCTTTTGATGGAGCTGTCGATTTGCTCATAAAAGAATAACCATTCGACATGTCCTGAAAAACAACAAACCTGTAATTCCCCGGATGTCTAC
>CAYPKL010000403.1:0-2754 GCA_964411285.1 uncultured Rikenellaceae bacterium | reverse complement strand
ATATGTTCCTCTGGCTGTATGTGAATTAATGGCAGCAACCTGCCGCCTCAAAGATTCCTGAACATACACTTTAAACTTTTCAGGATCTGAAGAAATCATACGGTTCGATTCCTCAAAAGATAATCCTGCCGGATAATATCCTCCTGCCCATGGATTATGAAGAGATGTCTGGTCGGATCCTATGTCAACCCTTACCCCTCTTTCCGAAAACTGTTCCCATAACTCCACAATGTTACCATGGAAAGCCAGCGAGACCGGATTCTTATCTTCTTTGGCTCTGTTTATACGCCTGATAAGATCATCAATACCTGTATATACTTCATCAACCCAACCCTGGGAAAATCTCGTTTTGACTGCCCTGGGATTTACTTCGGCAATAACTGAAATCAGTCCCGCAATCTTTGCAGCCTTCGGTTGTGCTCCTGACATACCGCCCAGTCCGGATGAAACAAAAAGTTTCAATTCATCTCCCTTCTCACCTTCTGACACTCTCCGGCAGGCATTAAGAACCGTTATCGTTGTTCCGTGAACAATACCCTGCGGACCTATATACATATACGAACCCGCTGTCATCTGGCCATATTGTGTCACCCCCATGGCATTGAACCTCTCAAGATTATCCTGCGAAGAATAGTTTGGTATTATCATCCCGTTGGTGACTGCCACACGGGGAGAATCCTTAAACGACGGGAAGAGACCCGCCGGATGACCTGAGTACATTACCAGGGTCTGTTCATCCGTCATTTCCGAAAGATATTTCATTGTCAGCCGGTACTGGGCCCAGTTCTGAAATACGGCGCCGTTTCCACCATACGTTATAAGTTCATGAGGATGCTGGGCTACTGAATTATCAAGATTATTTGAAATCATCAGCATTACTGCTCCCGCACCCTTCGACCGGTAAGGGAACTCATCGATATGACGGGCTTTAATTTCATAATCGGGCCTGAACCTGTACATATATATCCTTCCGTAGTCAGCCAGCTCCCCTGCAAATTCCGGTGCAAGGATCTCATGAAACCGTGGATGAAAGTACCTTAATGCATTTTTCACCGCAAGTCTCTTTTCTTCGTGAGTGAGAATATCTTTCCTTTTTGGAGCATGGTTCAGGCTCGGATCATAAGGTTTTGGGCGGGGCAGAGTTTCCGGTATACCCTCTGAGATCAAAGCTTTGAAATTGGTCGGGGTCATATGAATATAAATGAATTACAAGAGTAAAATTAGGTAAATATTCGTTTTCACCTCTTTTTTATCTTATTTAACCCAACCTCAAGGTAGTTTAAAAACAAGAGGCTGTCTCAAAAGTGGTTAAATGGTGTTTTTTCTCCTTGGTGCCCTTCGTACTTACCTTTGTGACACTTTGTGGTTCAGTATATTATGTTTAACCACCAAGGCGCACAAAGGTTATCACAAAGGTGCACAAAGGACTTTTGAGACAGCCCGTCAATTAATTTTGCAATATTTTTACTTCTGGCTTTCCTGTATTATTTCGTCATCCACAAGAATCCGTCCGCAATACTCACAGACAATAATTTTTTTTCTCGATCTGATGTCGAGCTGCCTCTGTGGAGGTATCTGATTAAAGCAACCGCCGCATGCATCACGCTGTACAGGTACAACTGCGAGTCCGTTTCTGGCGTTTGAACGTATCCTTTTATAAGCTGTGAGAAGCCTTTCTTCGATAACCACCTCTAACTTCTCTGATTTTTTATACAATGTCTCTTCTTCCTTCTGGGTGTCAGAGATAATTTCATCAAGTTCTTTCCTCTTGTTATCAAGATCTGCTTTTCTGTCAGCCAAAGTGGATTCTGATTCACCGATAACAATTTTCTTATCATCAATCTGGACATTGAACTCCTTTATCTTTTTATTGAAAAGTTCAATTTCGAGGTTCTGAAATTCAATCTCCTTGGAAAGAGAATCAAATTCCCGGTTATTCCTTACGTTCTTTTGCTGTTCTTCGTATTTCTTGATAAGCGCTTCTGCTTCTGTTATTTCATTGTTCTTCTTTGAAACAGCTTTCTCAAGGGTTACAACCTCTTCGCGGATATTTCCCAGACGGGTTTCAAGTCCGGCTATTTCGTCTTCAAGATCCTGAACCTCAAGTGGCAGTTCACCTCTGAGGGTTTTTATCTTATCAATCTCTGAATCAACAACCTGAAGGCTATATAATGCTCTTAATCTATCTTCTACAGGAATCTCAGGTTCGTGTGTTTTAACTTTTTCCATTTTTACAGATAATTAATCGGATTGGTATTTGTTTTTGAAAACCGGACTGCAAATGTAGGGAATTTTTTAATAATTAGCTTGTATAAAATTTCAGAAGAGAATTTTTCAGTCTCATAATGACCGCAATCGATCAGCAGAATCCTCTTATCTGCTTCATGAAAGAGGTGATATTTTATATCTCCTGTAATGAAGGAGTCTGCTCCGCTGGCAATAGCATCATTAAGAAGTGAAGATCCTGACCCGCCGCAAAGAGCAACTTTTATTACCGGTCTGCTGTAATCAGAATAACGTATGCCCTTTGCACCAAAGACTTCAGAGACCTTGAGAATGAAACTCTCCGGCGATAACGGTTCATCCAGCTCGCCGACACAACCTGATCCTAAATTAATATTATCATTATCAAGAGAATAAATATCGTAGGCGACCTCTTCATAAGGATGTGATGCAAGGAGGGCATTTATGATCTTAGTTTTCAGGTGCGACCAGAAGACAGTTTCGAACCTCACTTCAGCCTCGAAGTGGAGA
>CAYPKL010000402.1:0-4610 GCA_964411285.1 uncultured Rikenellaceae bacterium | reverse complement strand
GCATGTCACATTTTGGCTTATGATAAAGAATGTAAATAATAAAAGAAGACGATATCCCGTTTTCACAAATTATGGTTTTTCCGGAGTAGGTTTATAATGTTAATAGTGTGCAGCTAAAGTAATAAAAGAAGGGTACTTAACAAAGTTTTCCATAGGATGTTGTGAAGGCGGGTAAAAGGCCTGGTGTCATAAAGTCAGGTTGTCTGATCAGCAAATCCTGGATAAATGATAACGATTTTGTGTAATTTTAACACTGTTTTATAGAGAAATATTTTGGATCATGCGTCATTTGCTGCTTTGCCTGTCCCTCCTTTTTTATGTATCAGAACTTTTTCCCCAGGTAAATATTAATGAGATTTCTTCCTCTAATATAAGTGGATTGTCTGATGAGGATGGTGACTTCAGTGACTGGATCGAATTGTTTAACAACTCATCTGCTGAAGTCAGCCTTCAAGGGTATTATCTCTCTGACGACAGATATTTCCTTAAAAAATGGATATTACCCGGTGTCATGCTCAAACCGCATGCTTATCTTCTTGTTTTTGCTTCTGACAAAAACAGATCAGAAATTCCGGTCAATTATCAAACTATTATTCCGAGGGGTGTGGAATGGGAATATATTGTACCATCATCGGAGACAGGCAATTCATGGCAGAATACAGGTTTTAACTCATCCGCCTGGAACAGGGGATACAGCGGTTTTGGCTATGGTGACAATGATGATTCAACAACACTTACCAATATTGTCAGCGTTTTTATCAGAAAAGAATTCACAATTGCCGGCATTCAGGATATTGAGGAGATGGTTCTGAGTATTGATTATGATGATGGATTTATAGCCTATATTAATGGGCATGAAATTGCAAGGAGTAACCTGGGGACAGACTCTCCTGTGCCATTTGACAAGCTTACAGGAAGCTTATCCAGGGAAGCAACAATTTATCAGGGCGGATTTCCTGAGAATTTTTTTGTAGGTGATCCGCAGTCAGTATTGGTTGAGGGTTCAAATGTAATTGCCATTCAGGGCCACAATTCGGCCTCGGGTTCTTCAGATTTCAGTCTTATACCTGTTTTGAGTATTGGTAAAAAAGAGAATGGATTGAATGATTCTGTACCTGATTATATCCAGTTAAAGGGAAGAAAACTCCATACTAATTTTAAAATAAAAGATGAAGGAGAAACTCTCATTTTATCCCGACCTGATTCTACAGTTGTTGATTCAGTCCCTCCGGTCATGATAACGGATAATCTCTCTTATGGCAGGAAACCGGATGGGGGGAATACATGGTATTATTTTTCAGTTCCCACACCTTATGCTCCGAATATCAGCAAAGGATACAGCTCCACAGACAGCGATACTGTATTGTTTTCTGCTATGGGTGGCTATTATCCGGGAGTAGTGGAACTTAGTCTGTCATCAAAATATTTGTCAGATTCAATCTTTTATACAATTGACGGATCAGAACCATCTGCAAAAACCTTATTGTATGCCGGCCCCGTATTAATATCCGGGAATATGGTAATAAGGGCAAGATCATTAAAATCCGAAAGACTCCCCGGAGCAATTTCCACCAATACTTATATTACCAGAAAGCATACCCTGCCTGTTGTTTGTCTGAGTACGGATACTGGCAACTTATGGGACTTCAACACCGGAATATACGTTCTGGGTCCGAACGCATCCACTGAACCTCCAAATTTTGGTGCCAATTTCTGGCAGGACTGGGAAAGAAAGGCACACATGGAATTATTTGATATTTCCGGACGCAAACAGATTGATCAGGATATCGGTATCAAGATCTTTGGGGCCTATTCACGTTCATTACCACAAAAATCAATCGCATTATTTGCACGAAAAGAGTATGGGAAAGGTTCATTTGATTACAAGGTTTTTAAAGATAAACCAATTGAAAAATTTGAATCGCTGGTGCTTAGGAATGGAGGAAATGACTGGGGCCAGGCTATGATGCGTGACGGACTTACTTCGACCCTTGTAAGAAATATGGATATCGACCGTCAGGCTTTTCAGCCGGCTGTGCTTTACATTAATGGTGAATATTGGGGGATACATAATATTCGTGAAAAGATAAATCCGAACTATATTAATGAGAACCATTTCGCAGATCCCTCTGATGTAAATCTGCTTGAATTCAATGGTGATGTTGTTGAAGGAAGTAATACTTCCTATATGAAAATAATCGACTATCTGAACAGCAATACCCTTGAAAGTGATCAGAAATTCAAGGAGGTGAGCAGTAAAATAGATATTGATAATTATATCCAATACCAGCTTACACAGGTATATATTAATAACAAGGACTGGCCTGGCAATAATGTAAAATTCTGGAATACAAATGACCCGGGAAGTCTGTGGAGATGGATACTTTTTGATACCGATTTCGGATTCTCAATCTGGGAAGAATCGGCATATACCTTTAACACTCTTTCCTTTGCACTGAAACCAGATGGCACTGACTGGCCAAATCCTGCGTGGTCAACCCTGCTCTTCAGGCGAATGGTGACAAATCCCGGATTCAGAAATGAATTCGTAAATCAATATGCCGACCGGCTGAATACAAACTTCTCACCGGAAAAAGTGAGTTTTACAGTCGATTCGATTAAACAGGTGTTCCTCCCGGAGATAAATGATCATCTTCTGCGCTGGAACCTGGATTATAAAAACTGGAATAATAATTACACAATTATTAAAAATTATGCCTTGTACAGGCCTTCTTATGCAAGGGATCACCTGAGGTCACAATTTAATCTGGGTCCGACGCTTGATATCCGTATTGAAATAGATGATCCGGCAACAGGGTCTGTAAGGATAAACTCAGTTGTTCCTGATAAATATCCGTTTTATGGTAAATATTTTAAAGACCTGCCAATTGTGCTGACTGCAATTCCGGCACCTGGTTATAAATTTGTTAAATGGCAGATAGGTGCCCTGGTCTCAAATTCTGTTTCCATAAAATATTCAATGGCTGATGCCCGGACTTTTAAGGCTGTTTTTGAGTATTCAGGAAATTCAGATACCAGAATTGTTATAAATGAGATTAATTACATTTCATCCCCTTCCAGAGATACAAAAGACTGGATTGAAATCTATAATGCAGGAACAGCCACAGTGAATCTTAAAAACTGGATTATCAGCGATGAAGGTCCGGTGTCAGGATTTATTTTTCCTTCCGATTATAATTTTTCTCCGGGAATGTACGTAACAATATGCCGCAATTCTGATGCATTCCGGCAATTCCAGCCGGGAGTTACCAATATTACAGGTGATATGAATTTCGGTCTGAGCAGTTCAGGTGACGACATTAACCTGTATGATCCTGATGGAAATCTGGTTGACTTTGTAAGTTATACCACTGTTTCCCCATGGCCGTCAGACGCAGTATTGACAGGATCATCCATTGAACTTACTGATCCTTTATCAGACAATAATCTGGGAAAAAACTGGAAATCAAGTCTTGTCGGTGGTACACCTGGTAAAACTAATTTCAGGACAGTTACTCCGGGTACTCCTGGTGAAAGTAAACCTGAAAGTTGCAGTCTGACCTGCTATCCAAATCCCTTCCGTGATTATACCACCGTCAGTGTTGAAGTTACAACATCAGGCAGGTACAAAATTGAAATTTTTAATTTACAGGGAAAGCTGCTGAATAAAATTGCTGATCAAACACTTGAAGCGGGAGGATATTATATCGATTGGTACGGTACGGGAAGTAACGGCAATCCGTTGCCCAATGGTATATATATTTTGAGATTAACAGGTGAAAAGCAGCGCGTTAATTCAAGAGTGATTATTCTGAAATAGGATCTTTTACCGATTCTATTATCTGAATATTCACTTTATTAAGCTTCTTCGTTATAATCCATTGCTAAGAAACCTGTTTATCTCTTGTGCGGCTTTACGTCCTGATGCGATTGCATTTACAACAAGACTCGCCCCTGACACTGAATCACCTGCAGCAAACACCTTCTGAATACTGGTCGATTGTGAATTGGTGACTTTAATGTTTTTCTTTGCATCAAGTTCTATTCCTGATTCTGAAATTAATCCTTCAGGAACAGGATGAACAAAGCCCAATGCCAGAAGAACCAGGTCAGCTTCCAGAATTTTCCTTGTCCCGGGAACCGGTGTGGCTATGTTCCTTCCTTCTGATTTTTCCCATATAACTTCCTCAACCTCTGCTCCGGTTACATGATTGTTTTCACCGGTAAATCTTAGAGTTGAAATGCTCCAGAATCTCTCGCAGCCCTCTTCCTGCGAAGTAGAAGTTTTAAGAATCCTGGCAAAGTAGGGCCATGGATTATCAGATGCCCTTACAAGTGGCGGCATTGGTAATATTTCTATCTGAGTTACGCTTGCTGCCTTTTGGCGTATTGCTGTTCCCACACAGTCAGATCCTGTATCACCACCTCCGATCACAAGCACTCTTTTGTTCCTGGCTGTTATCTGATCCTCCGCATTTTTATGCATCCCTGCATACACCCTGTTTTGTTCGGAAAGGAACTCCAGAGCAAAATGTACACCTTTCAGATCACGGCCTTCTGCCGGAAGATCGCGTGGCTGACCTGAACCGATAGCCAGACAGACTGCATCA
>CAYPKL010000401.1:0-3271 GCA_964411285.1 uncultured Rikenellaceae bacterium | reverse complement strand
TGATAACTCAAATTATTATCTTGCTGTAGGTCATTACAATAACGATGGTATTTATATTAATAATAACCTGGAAAGGTATTCCGTGTCTGCAAATGTGAATTCCAAAGTAAGCAAATACATTAATATCGGGTTGAATTATCGTTTTGTTTCTTCAAAATCAAAGGATAATCCACCGGCTAACCTTGCTCAGACTATGGAAACAGCACCATGGCAGCCCATATATGGCGATGGTCCTAACGGTTATGCACCTGTAATTGATACTACATATTTATATCAGCCCCAGCCTTCTCCTGCGGATCTGATGCCCGATTATTGGCCATGGAGTCTCCAGTCGAGATTATTATATGGTGATCAGACCCATGTCAATTTTTACGGTCTTGCATCATGTAATGAAAATTATTATACCAATCTGCGCAACCTGGGAAATGCATTTATAGAAATTCAGCCCATTAAGGGATTAAGAATTAAAGGTAGCGTTGCTTTAGACTGGTATATGCAGAAAAGATTCGGATATGAATTAGGGGAAGGGATAATCTATTCTATTACCCCAAGTGATCCAAGAAAGCCCGGCGACCACCACTCACTGGGCAGCGTTGGCCAGAGAAATTCGTACAACCAGAACCTTGTGAAAGATTTCAGCGTGAATTACACCCGCGCTTTAGGCCAGCATAATTTCGACATCTTATTTAACGCCGAATCGCAAAACAACAGATATGAAATAGTCTCTGCCGGCACCGAACAATTGAACACCAAGGTTGTTGAGAGGATAGAGGTTGGTGAATACCAGAGAGGTTTTAATACTTCATTTTCAGCACACACTTCATCGGCTTTAATCGGATATTTAGGCCGTTTATCGTATAACTACGCTTCTAAATATTACCTGGATGCTACTATAAGAAGGGACGGCAGTTTCAGGTTTGCACCGGGGAATCGTTGGGGTAATTTCCCCGCCTTTTCTGCCGCATGGCGTATTAGTGCTGAAGAATTCATGAAAAACATTAGCTGGCTTAACGACATGAAGTTAAGAGCAGGATGGGGCAAGCTCGGTAACCAGGAGATCAAACCTTATATGTATTTATCTTCTGTAATCACTTATCCTCACTATTCATTGGGTGGTACACCTGCCAACGGCGATGCCCGCGGGACCTATTTCTGGGGTGTGCGTCTGGGTGACTTCGCCAACCGCGAAATCAGCTGGGAAAAAACTACTACATCCAGCTTTGCTGTCGATGCTGTTTTATTGAATTCACTGAGTATTACTTTAGAGTACTATAATAAAACAACCGATGGATTATTACAGACCACAAGCCTGCCCCCAAGCATGGGCCTTTATGCGAACCCTGTGGCTAACATTGGCAAACTTAAAAACTCCGGAGTAGAGATTTCAGTTGGCTACAATGGCCATATGGGCGATTTTAGTTATGGTGTGAATACTAATCTGACAACTGTGAAAAATAAGGTCATCAGCATGTTTAACCATGACAGGATAGGTGGTAACAGCGGGATGATTGAGGAAGGATACTCCATGAACTACCTGTGGGGCTATAAAGTAGGCGGTATTTTCCAAAGTGATTCAGAAGCTTCGTCTTATACAGAAAAGATTCTGGACGGAAACGCTACCGGCAATACGAAGAAAGCCGGAGACATGTGGTTCCAGAATTTACATGGAAATGCTGATGCGAACAATAAATACTTTAATCCGGTTCCGGATACAACGGTCAATGAATATGATCAGACATACCTTGGTAAGACCATTCCAGGTTTCTTCTATGGCTTAGCCGTTTACATGGCCTATAAGGACATAGACCTGTCCGCTAATTTTATCGGCGTCGGTGATGTTCAGAAGTATAACTACCGGAGACAGGGACTTACTCAAATGGACGGTGAGATAAACCAGATAACTGATGTACTTAACAGGTGGACTCCTACAAATCCTTCTACCATTTTCCCGAGGGCAGCTGCGGGCGATCCGGGTGCAAACAACAGGTTCTCAGACAGGTTTGTAGAAGATGCAGGATATTTCAGACTCGCTAATATGCAGATTGGCTATACCCTGCCTTTTACCAGGGAAAAGATGCAGTTTGCCGAGAAGTTCCGTATCTGGTTGTCCGGCTCTAATTTATTCTGCCTTACCAAATGGAAAGGGATTGATCCTGAAAACGAGGATAATCCGATACCAAGGGCATTTATGGTCGGTATCGACGCCACTTTCTAAGATATCTTAATGCTTATTTAAAACATAGATGAATATGAAAAAGATAATATTATTAGTTTCGATAATATTCGTATTATTTGCAAGCGCTTTTTTCTACGCCTGTAAAGAAAGCATGCTTGACATAGTTGACCCGGATATCACAGAAAGTGATTATTTTAAGACAGAAGACGACTTCTTCAGGGGAATTATCGGCGCTTATGCAAAAATTACCGATTTGTACTGGTTCAACAGCAATGCTTCCCAGCATGGCTTGTGGTTGTTGCCTGGCGACGATATTACTGTAGGTGCTGCGGGTGGCCACGATGATAATTATGGGTTCGACCAGTTTGTAACGATTACTCCTGGAAAAGCTGCGATCGATGGTGTTTGGGTCACACTTTACCAGATAATCAACAGGGCTACTATTGTAGTTTTAAAATGCGACGAAGGTTCGGCTGATCTTTTCTCAAACCCTTCAATGAAGGACTATATCAAGGGTGAGGCATTGTTCCTCAGGGCGTGGTGCTATTACAAACTCTGGAATACTTATGGTACTGCTCCTCTGGTAACTGAGAGGATAACGGATTTTGCCAACGTGAAAACCCCGAACTCAAAGGAAACCGAGTTACTCGACCAGGCCATTACCGACCTTACACTTGCAGCAACTTTACTGCCTGATTCATGGGATGCAGCATATAGTGGCAGGGTTTTCAAAGGGAGCGCATATGGTTTACTTGGGAAATGTCTTGTGTTCAGGGCATGTTGGAACAAAAAAGCTGATGCAGCTGGTGCTACACGAGATTATACTGATGCTATTTCAGAATTCAACAAGATCACAACCCGCATATTAGTGCCTAATTTTTCCGACAACTTCGATGCAACCAAAGAAAACAACCAGGAATCGCTATTCGAGTTCCAGGCCAGTTGTCAGGCAGGTTTCGAAAATATCTGGTTGGGCAACGATTTTAACCAGGCCATTGGCTCTATGAATAATTATTTAGGATATTATACCCAACAATGGCAATGGTGGGGTAATTGTCCTTATGTTCCTACCAAAAAGCTTGTTGCTATATTCGA
>CAYPKL010000400.1:0-3487 GCA_964411285.1 uncultured Rikenellaceae bacterium | reverse complement strand
CACTTACACTATGCCGATGACCGTATATAAATTTACGAGTTCTTTTTTTGGTAAAGTAATTTCCTTATTATCCATTATTTATGCTGCTTACTATAACATTACTTATGGAGTAGTTTTAGCTATTCTATTTATTGGTATATCGGAGATTGGGTATTTAGAAGGGTTTAATAGTAATATAAAAAAGGCATATATTGAGCAATATTTTATAGCTACACAAAAAACTACAGATATTAAATTTATTTTACAAATGAGACCGTATTCTGATGATGAATTAAAAACTCTGGCCATGCCAGTTTTATTATTAATAGGAGACCATGACATTATTAATAATGAGAAAAGTATTGAAAAAGCAAAAGAGTTACTGCCACATTCTGAATCAGCAATTATAAAAAATGCAGGCCATTTATTATCTATTGATCAATCCGAAACCATAAACACAAAAATTCTTGATTTTTTAGATACAAATCGCACAACCCATGTTGAAGCTTATACTGTAAACTAGATTATGCTAAACAGCATTGAATTGGATGAGGTAGAATATAGTTTTATCGTGAATGTTTATTACCTGCTCTTTTGCAATTCTTTCACCTGTTCAGCTGATCCCTTAGTTGTCTCCGTGACAGGAAAATCCTGCTTTTTACAGTTCCGAGATTCAGATTAAGCTTATCTGCGATCTCCTGGTATTTGTATCCTTCAATATGCATTTTCAAAGGTATCTGGAACACATCTTTTAATTGTTCAATAGACTGGGTAATTTCCTTAGCCAAATAAATTGAATCAGGATCATAAGATCCGGAGGCTTCTGTCTGGTTAATATAAGATAATTCTTTAATCTGGTCCCTGTAAATGTTATAACGAGCACTTCGTCTGTAGTTATTTATAAAGATGTTTTTCATTATGGTGTAAGTCCATGCTTTAAAATTTATCTCATCATTGATTTTATCGTAAAAATTCAATGAATTCAGGATGGTCTCCTGAAACAGATCCTGGGCATCATCCCTGTCAGCAGTTAAGCTGGAAGCAAACCTCCTTAATGATTCCTGAAGACTAATTAGCTTATAATGGAATTCAATTTTTGTCATAAAAAAAATAATAGAATAAATAATAATCCTTTTTTTGTTTTCTGTCAAGTGGAATTATGCCTGCCATCTCTCCAATAAGTTTTACCAATTCGGTTCCTTTGCGGATCACTATTTTGGGATTTTGTCCGAGTGAGGCTTCAAGTGCTTCCGGCTTCCTTAATAATTTTAAGAAATTTATTTTTTCTGAGTCAGTGTCCCGCTCCAGGTACAAATCATTTCTTTTTGTGATGCTGTTGGAATTGCATCAGGATTTGATGCACGGAATGATTTTGGAGGCATAGTTCCTTTTGTAATCCTTTTGCATATTGCAGCAGCCTTTTTAACTTGCTTGCCGGGTTCATAATTATCCCAATCGGAAAAATTAAGTTTTGTCATTGCCAGATTACGGCCGCCGGTTGCATGGCAACTCATACATGATTTCTCAAAAATTGTTTTAAGATCAGCCGGAATTGAGGTAGCTGCCGCAGGTGTTACACTTTTTTCACTATTCGTCCTTACCGGTGGCAGAACTGTGGTAGCTAATAATAATAACGATACGCCAACTCCCATAAATAAATAATTCTTTTTCAATCCCCATTTTTCCTTCTTTTCCATATTATTTCCCGGTTTAATTGTCTGTGATAAGTGTCAAATGCTCTTTTTCCCTACAGTCTTTAATAATTTAAGTTAAATGGGAAATAAAATCGCACAGCAAAGGTGCAATCCTTAATTCTGAGAATCATTACATTATTCGGGACATAAGTTATATAATTCACATATCCGGAGCCTGACCTTTATTATCCATTCACATTAATCTGTCTCGAAACATAAAAGTATTTCTCTAAGTTCATTAACCCGGTTGCAAAGAAATTTCTATTGCCAAAAAGGCTTTCATCCTGAAATATTTTTTTATATTTGTTTATATGTGGAAATTAATAGATCATGTTTAAATAATTGAAAATTCATGTCAAAAATATGGTCTGCGTCCGCTGTAAAATGGCAGTAAAAACCGAGTTGGATAAACTCGGGTTGCACTACAGCAGGATAGAATTGGGCGAAACAGAGATTATGGAGGACATTTCAAAAGAGCAAATGCACCGTCTGGATGTTGCCCTTAAGAGGTATGGGCTTGAACTTTTAAATGATAATAATAGCATACTGGTTGAGAGGATAAAGGCAATTATTCTTGAACTGGTCCATTTTACAGACGAACAAATCAAAATAAATCTTTCGGATTATCTTAGCGAAAAACTTAATTACAACTACACATACCTTTCTAATCTTTTTTCCGAAGTTAAAGGGACTACCATAGAGAAATTTTACCTGTCCAATAAAATAGAAAGGGTTAAAGAACTATTGGTATATGATGAGCTCAATCTCAGTGAGATTGCCTGGAAGCTGCATTATAGCAGTGTGGCCCATTTGTCAAACCAGTTCAAGAAAATGACAGGGCTTACACCGTCTCACTTCAAAAACCTTAAGAACAAAAGGCGCAATGCTTTAGGAAACATGTGAATGATGTAACTTTTATCAGGAATTGTGTAACTCTTTTACCCAGCCTTTCCTATAACTTGCGACGCCGTTATTCATTTAAAAATGCAGATGAAAAACAAGGTTATTGAACACCATTTAACGACTTGTCATAAATAATTCACTATTTGAGGCTGTATATCAAATACATGGTAAGTTTACGCTGCAAAATGGCAGTAAAAGAAGAGTTAAAGAAATTTGGCCTTCACTTCATTATTGCTGATATGGGTGTTGTAGATATTATGGAAGATATAACGGACTTACAACGTAAACAGATAAAAATTGAATTGCTTAAATCAGGACTGGAACTGATGGACGATAAGAAAGCTGTGCTTATTGAAAAAATTAAGGATACAATTTTAGAAATGATTTATTCCAGGGATGAGCTATCCGGAATTAATTTTTCTGACTATTTAAGCGAGAAATTAGATTGTGACTATGCCAGCCTGGCGACCTTATTCTCGGAGGTACAGGGAATCACTATAAGCAAATTTATCATATCCCACAAAATTGAACGGGTAAAAGAGCTCATTATTTATGACGAACTTGACCTTACTGAAATTGCCTGGAAACTATCCTACAGCAGTGTTGCACATTTATCCAATCAATTTAAGAAGGTTACGGGTCTTTCTCCTTCTCATTTCAGAGAATTAAATAATAAAAAACGAGAATTAATTAAAGATGTATGAGCTGATTTATTATCAGGAATTACAAATAACAAATATTTAACAGAAGATAAAGGAACATTGACATCTTAAATCAAATATCATGGGAACAATCAGCAGGCAGGAATCTCAATATGCGAGAAGCCTTATAGAAGCAAGTCTTGATCCGCTTTTTACAATTAGTCCGGAAGGAAAAATTACAGACATAAATAATGCATCAATAGATATAAC
>CAYPKL010000399.1:0-4242 GCA_964411285.1 uncultured Rikenellaceae bacterium | reverse complement strand
ATCCCAGCCCTACAAAGTCAGCCATTTCCTGAACTGAAGCCGGTGCAAGAACGATAAGGTGATAGTCGCCATGTCCGCCTCCCTTAACCGCCTGGAAATAGTCTGACTGAGCCGGTTGGATAGTTCCAAGACCGGGTCCTCCCCTGACGACATTAACAATCAGGCATGGCAGTTCGGCGCCGGCTATATAAGTTATCCCCTCCTGCTTCAGACTTATGCCCGGTGAGGAGGATGTTGTCATTACTTTTTTACCGCAGCCTGCTCCTCCATAAACCATATTGATGGCTGCAATCTCGCTTTCAGCCTGGAGTACGACCATCCCGGTTTTTTCGTAGGGATTTGCTTCCATAAGATACTCGATTATCTCACTCTGAGGCGTGATAGGATAACCGAAATAACCATCGGCGCCTGCCCTGATAGCAGCTTCCGCAATAGCTTCATTACCCTTCATTAATCGTAATTCTCTTTCCATAAGCGGGTTATATTTTAGTTTTATAAACTGTTATTACACCATCCGGACAAACCATGGCACAGTTGGCACAACCGATGCACAGATCAGGATTTGCCGGGTATGCATAGTTGTACCCTCTGCTGTTCACCGTCTTTGCCATTGCTATGGTTCCGGTTGGGCATGATACCATGCAGATTTCACAACCTTTACATCTGTCGACATTTACAACAATACTTCCTTTGATCTTTGCCATATTATTTTGTTTTCTGATTATTTTTCTGATGATCTTCATTGAACATTTTCAAACGGATCTCCAGATCGCCGAACAAGCTTTCGGGAATCTGTGAGACGCATGCCCTGAGACCTTCAAGTCTTTCACTTCCTGTTGTATCAAGTGTAATTGCGCTTATCCCGTAATGTAAAAGCTCATTCAATAATTCCTCACCACTCATTCCCGGATAAGATATAGTAAAATAGAATCCATCACCGATAAATTCATCAAGATCTTTTTCATAAACAATTTTAAAACCATTTTCGATGAACATTTTTTTCATAATCCTGGCCTTTTCTCCGTATTCAACAAGATCTTCCCTGAATTTATAAGTCCCGTCGTTTACTGCTTTAAGAAGTGCAGCAAGGCCGTATTGAACCGAATGGGCAACACCTGCAGAAAGGCCGTACAGCGCCCCGAAGATTGCAGAATGACCAAATTTATCAGAGGAATAGTACCTTAACAGATCAGGATAGGATCGGTTAAAAAGATGATCTGAAATTGCCATTACTCCTATCCTTTGGCCTGCATAACTGAAGATCTTTGAACTTGAAATAAGCAGCACATAATCATCTGCATAGTGAGCAACTGTAGGCTGGAAAGGTGGTATCCCCGGATTGGAATAATCTTTCCTGAAATCCATGCCAAAGTACGCAAGATCCTCAATTATAATAACATCATATTTGCGGGAAAGTTCGCCGATAACAGCAAGTTCATCTTCATTCAGACATATCCATGACGGATTATTCGGATTAGAAAATAACAGGGATGATACTTTTCCTGTTGCGAGATATGATTCAAGCTTTGCCTTCAGTTTCTTTCCCCTGTAATTATAAACGTCAAACGAAAAATAATTGTGTCCGAGCATTCTGACTTGTTGTTTCTGAACAGGAAATCCCGGATCGATAAAGAGTGTTCCCTCTTTGTTCCTGTCATTTCTGTTTGCAACCATAAAACAAAGCATCGATCCGAGCATTGACCCAACTGTGGGAACACAACCTTTCGGATCAACATTTACATTAAGAAACAGCTTTATAAATCTTGAAGCTTCCTCTTTAAGCTCCCGGAGACCGCTAATATCGGGATACTGCGAGGCCACTCCCTTTCTGAGTGCATCTATTTCTGCTTCTATCCCTATTGATGGAGCCGGAATACCCGGCACACCCATTTCCATTCTTACGAACTTCAACCCTGTCTTTGATTCAAGTTTGTTGACAAGAGAAACAATTTCACGTATGGAAGCTGATGCCAGCGATTCCATTCCTAATTCCTCTTTCTGAGCTTCAACAATTTTATCTGATATTGGTAAATTGGTCATTATTTAAAAAACTACTATAATTTTCTTCTATCAATCACACGTTTCGACTTTCCATCACTTCTTTCAAGGACTTTCGGTTCAACAAGGGTAATCTTGATTCCGAGACCCAGGGAGCTTTCGAGATTATCCTGGATTTTTTTTCTCAGCGCCTCAAGCTGACTTATCCGGTCGAGGAAGAATGCCTCGTCCACTTCGACTTTAAGTTCAAGTGTATCAAGATTATTTACTCTGTCGACGATAAGCTGGTAATGGGGTTTTATCTCACTCATTTCGAGAAGGACACTTTCAACCTGGGAGGGGAACAGATTCACGCCGCGGATTATAAGCATGTCATCACTCCTGCCCAGACACTTTTCCATCCTTACCAGAGTACGGCCGCACTTGCATCTTTCACGGTTTAGCCGTGTAAGATCGCGGGTCCGGTACCTGATTAAGGGTAATCCCTGCTTTGTTATGGTTGTGAATACCAGTTCTCCGGTTTTACCATCAGGTAATACCTGCAATGTTTCGGGGTCAATTACTTCGGGATAAAAATGATCTTCATTGATATGCAGACCTTCCTGTATGAGACACTCGCTGGCAACACCCGGGCCGATAACTTCACTGAGACCGTAAATATCAATTGCTTTGACCTTTAATTTTTCTTCTATTTCTCTTCTCATGTTTTCAGTCCAGGGTTCGGCACCAAAAACGCCGACCCTCAGTTTGAATTCCTCTCTTTTGATTCCACTTTCCTGGATAGCTTCTGCAAGGTACAATGCGTATGAAGGTGTGCATGCCAGCACTGTACTTCCGAAATCGTGCATAAGCTGTATCTGCCTCATTGTATTGCCTCCTGAGATAGGGATAACCGAAGCACCTATTTTTTCTCCTCCGTAGTGAAGGCCAAGGCCTCCTGTAAACAATCCGTAACCGTAAGCTATCTGGATAAAATCGTTCCTGTTTGCCCCTGCACTGGTCAGTGTTCTGGCCATCACTTCCGACCAGGTAGCAATATCATTCCTGGTGTATCCTACTACTGTTGATTTTCCGGTTGTACCTGATGATGCATGGATACGCACTATTTCGCTCATCGGAACCGCAAATAGCCCGAAAGGATAATTATCCCTTAAATCCTGTTTTGTTGTAAACGGCAGCTTTTCAATGTCCCCTATTGAGCCTACGCTTTCGGGACCTAATCCTTTCTCCTGCATCTTTTGACGATAATAAGGAACGTTGAAATAAACCCTTTCAACAGTCTCCATAAGGCGTTCACTCTGGACCTTCCCAAGTTCGCCACGATCCATGCATTCAAAATGTCTGTTCCAGATTTCCATATCAGATTTTATATAGATCACTTGCATTCAGTAACTCCATCTCATGTTCTTTCAATGCATTAATAGCCTGTTCATTATTGTTGCATCTCAGAATAATGATTGATTTTGATCCTCGCGAAAATGCGTAGGTATATTCTATACTTATTTCCTGATCAGACAGGATCTTCAGGATTTTTCCATAATACCTTGCTTCATTGGGAGCCATTACTGATATCACCTCAATAAGGTTAACGGTGAAGTGATGTTCCTTTAGAAGAGCTTTGGCTTTTTCAGGATCAGAAACGATCAAACGTAAAATGCCAAACTCGGAAGTATCAGCGACACTCAGGGCGGTGATCCGGAAGTTAGCTTTGCCCAGTGTTTCAAGTACTTCGGTCAGCCTGCCTGATTTATTTTCAAGAAACACAGATAACTGAGGGATTAACATTTGTTTAATTATTGATTGTTTTATTTAAAATAAAGTTTCGAACATAAGAATTATTTTGCCAGCTTTTAAGATTAGAAGTGAAAATCACTTTTCAATTCTTATCCTGGCGTCGACAACAGTAATATCTTTATGGCTGCCTATAAGAGGATTAAGGTCTATTTCCTTTATTTCAGTGGCAAATCGCAACAAACTGGAAAGCCTTACAATGATCTCAGCAAATTTTGTTTCATTTATACCGGGTTTCCCCCGCGTCCCTTTAATAATCTTGTACGCTCTCAGACTTCTGATCATCGAATCAGCCTCATTGAAAGTAAGGGGTGCAAGCCCTGATGATACATCGCCGAGAACCTCTACAAAGATCCCTCCCAGACCGCACAGGATTATATGACCGAATTTCGGTTCATATTTCGCTCCAATAAAGAGCTCTGTCCCCGACAGCATCTCCTGAACCATTACACC
>CAYPKL010000398.1:0-4107 GCA_964411285.1 uncultured Rikenellaceae bacterium | reverse complement strand
AGTTTTGCAAGAATTGCTTCGGGAAACGGAGTTAAAATTATGCTTAATGTGTCGAGTATCGGGGCAAATATAAATGGAGGGTTTTATTTGAAAACGAAAGCTGAAATGGAAAAAGGAACTGAGGAATTCTTCCCCGGACGTGTTTTTCATTTCAGGCCAAGTCTTCTGGTTGGAAACCGCAAAGAATTCAGACTGGCAGAAAAAATTTCAGTATATATGATGAAGCTAATAGATCCGATATTAACGGGTTCTGCAAAAAAATACAGGAGCATGCCTGTTGATAAACTTGCGAAGGCAATGGTGGGTTTAAGTAAAAATCCGGCAGGGAGGCCACATATTTTATATTATCCGGAAATTATGAATTGTATCTGACAGAGATGTCATCAACAGGCTTCGCCAGCTGCAGTCAATCGTTCAAATTATAGTGCAAAAATGAAATATTTCAAAACAGAATCTGATTCAGTTAAAATCATTTATTATGAAAAAATCACTTAAGGGGACAAAAACAGAACAGAACCTGCTGAAATCATTTGCAGGCGAATCACAAGCCCGGAATCGCTATGAATTCTTTGCAAGTGTTGCAAGGAAAGAGGGTTATGAACAAATTGCAAATATTTTCATGGAAACTTCACTTCAGGAAAAAGAACATGCAAAAAGGTTCTTTAAATTCCTGGAAGGAGGAATGACTGAAATTACTGCAGGTTATCCGTCAGGAGTAATAGGCACAACCAAAGAAAACCTGAAAGCTTCAGCTGAGGGAGAAAATGAAGAATTCACCGAAACGTACCCTCACTTTGCAGAAGTGGCCAAAGAGGAAGGATTCTCTGAGGTTGCAGCGATCTTTAACCTTATTGCCAAAGTTGAAGCCGAACACAAACGAAGGTATATGAAGCTGTTGAAGAACATTTCGGAAGATATGGTTTTTATGAAAAAGGGGAAAGTATGGTGGAAATGCCTCAACTGCGGTTTTGTTTATGAATCTGAAAAAGCTCTCGAAACCTGTCCGGTATGTCTTCATCCGAAAGCATTCATGCAGGTGAGGGAAGATAACTATTAGATTTCAGGGCTGCCTAAAAGCTGCGCGCTTCTTTCCATAAAAGGATGGTAAATTTACTTTGTTTAAAGGTGGTCAGAGTCACTGGTTTTTCAATCTTATACCGGAATGGTAACAGTACCTTAGGTTAAATATGACTTTAAAATTTGCCATAAGAAATCTTTTAAAACGCCCATTTCTAAATCTTATTAAAATAGTTGGCTTAAGTCTTTCATTGACAGGAATATTGCTTATCGTCCTCTTTCTGAAAAATGAATTGACTTATGACAGATTTCATAAAAAATCAGACAGAATATACCGTTTTACAGTTACTGACCGGTCACTTATAACCGGTAAGCATTTTGCCAGAGTATTCAATCCGGGATATATTCCAAAAATGGCTGAATATTTTCCTGAGTTGGAAAACTATGTGAGACTGTCCCCAATAAGGGGCGGAGTGATGAAATACAACGAAGATTATGTTTTGATAAATGAGGCATTTGAATGCGACAGCACATTCTTTGAGGTGTTTGATGAAGAACTACTGGTTGGCGATCGTAAGAATATTTTGAATAGTCCCGGCTCTATGGTCGTTTCCGAAAGCTTTGCAAAAAGAACTTTCGGAAATATCAACCCGGTGGGACAAATATTGACCCAGCCAAGCGGTCAGTTTTATGGCAAAAACACAGATTTTACCATAAAAGGTATTATGAAGGATTTTCCTCAGGAGAGTCATTTTCATCCTGAACTTATAACCACGCCAATTGATAATACTGTATTGGATAGCTGGGCATGGACTTATATAGTGTTGTCAAAAAATGCCGATCCCGGTAAAATAATCTCGGGATTTAAAGATTTTTATTCCTCACATATCGACAACAATACGCAGGAAATTAGATTAGAAGCTCATCTGCAAAATATCCGAGAAATACATTTAAACTCAAATAAACTGCGTGAAATAGAGGCCGGCAGCAATATGTCCGTAATATATACTCTGGCAATTGCTTCTCTGATACTTTTGCTAATAGCGCTTGCAAACTATGCCAACCTAAACACAGGCATGGCATATTTCAGTGATAAATATCTTTTTATAATTAAAGTTTCCGGTTCCACCACCTGGAAGACCTTGAAATATTTCCTGACAGAAGGAATTATAATTCTTTTGGCTTCAATTTTAGCCAGCACAGCTATATCAGCTTTTGCAAACATACTTATTCAGAAACATCTTGTATCAGATCTTTTCTCAGGTAATTTATCACTGATTCTGATTGTTCTGGTACTATTTAGTCTTTTAACCATCTTATCGGGTATTTTGCCATTGCTTAAACAGGGTATTAAAAATATCAAAACATCCTCAGGTCATAATAATTTAAGCAATTTTCGAAGAAAAGGTATCAGCAAAAGCATAATTGTGCTGCAATATGCAATATCAATTGCCCTGATTGTTGCAGTATTCGTTATCCTTCGTCAAACCAATTATGCACTTGATCAGAGAATGGGTGTTGATACTGAAAATCTGATCTGTTTTAAGGACGTTCATACCGATGTTCAAAGCAAATTTGAGGTATTTAAGCAGGAACTGGTGAAATATAACTCAATTGAATTTGTTTCAGCAATGTTCGAAGCTCCGGGAGGTGAGGCAAATGACATGTTTCAATTCAGGATGGAAGGTTACACCAAAAACGAAACAAACAAAGCTGATGATAATATTGGCGTTTTCCCATGTGACTACTCTTTTGCAAGCATTTTCAACCTGAAGTTTTTGGGTGGCAGTAACTTTTCTGAAAAGAATGAAGACAATGAAGGCTCCGGAGAATATATCATCAATGAATCTGCTATGAGGAGACTGAATTATACAGATCCGGATGATATAACAGGCAAAGAGTTCAAGCTTATTACTAACATTGAAGGAATAGATATCCCTGATGGCAGGATAATTGGCGTAGTGGAAGATTTTCATCTTTCGAGCATAAAGAAAAAAATTGAGCCTTTGGTTTTATTTAAACGAAAAGAGCTCTGGCTTATAAATTTTGTGGTTTCATTCCGGCCAGGCATGCAGACCAGAGCCCTGAGTGACACTGAAAGCGTCTGGGAAAAAATGTTCCCTGGATATCCTTTTCAATATCAGTATGTTAGTTCCATGTACAGAGATGTATACAAAACGGAACTTTTGCAGGCTAAGTTACTTTCTCTCTTCACATTAATGGCCCTGTTTATTTGCTCGACTGGACTTCTTGGTCTGTCACTTTTGACAACACAGCGCCGTACGAAAGAGATCGGATTGCGCAAAATAAACGGCGCAGGAATAGGCGAACTTATGATTATGCTCAACTGGGATCTTATAAAATGGATACTGATATCATTTGTTATAGCCACCCCGGTTGCTTTTTATGCAATGAACAACTGGCTGGCAAACTTTGCCTACAAAACCACTCTCTACTGGTGGATTTTTGTCCTGGCTGGATTGACAGCCGTGTTAATAGCCCTACTGACTGTTTCTCTCCAGATATGGAGAGCGGCATGCAAAAATCCTGTTGAGGCTTTAAGATATGAGTAATGGGCCGGCAGGTTTTTAGTTTGTACGGTTGAAATAACTTTAGGTTTTTAAAGATCATTAACAGAATATTTGACTTAAGATAAATCTATAAGACTATGAAAACAAAACTCACCGGGCTGTTATTCTTAATGTTATGCCCGATTATAATTTATGCACAAAAAACAAAGATCTATGAAGTGAAGTCTCCAAATGGCTCCATAACAGTGAAAGTTGAAGCCGGAACAAAACTGCATTGGTCGGTTCAGCATAAAGGGCAGCCAATTATAGAACCCTCAGCTATTTCAATGATTTTACAGAGTGGTGAAGTACTTGGCGATAACGCGAAGATCACACCTGAAAAGGAAAGCGTCAATACTACAATCAATGCCATAAATTATAACAAGTCAGTAATTATTGATATTTATAATCAGCTGACATTAAACTGCAAAGGGAACTATGGTATTATTTTCAGGGTGTATGATAATGCTGCAGCTTACCGTTTTTTCACCAAAAGACCCGGAGAGATAATAATTAAGGA
>CAYPKL010000397.1:0-12389 GCA_964411285.1 uncultured Rikenellaceae bacterium | reverse complement strand
TGTAAGGTCAATTGTTCCTGTCAATCCGCCAAAACAAAGTACGTTTGAAATTGTTGCAATCCCCGATACCGCTGCTGCCGGTTGAGTCACCAGGGCATTTACAGTTATGGTGCACCCTCTGGAATCTGTAACTATTACAGTATAGTTCGCTGCCGGTAAATTTGAAATATTACTGGTTGTCAGTCCGTTATTCCAAAGGTATGCATAGGGAGGCACTCCTCCCGATACATCAAGATTGACCGCACCCGTCGAACCGCCAAAACAGTCAACATTGGTTGTAGTTGCAGTACCGTTAAGTGCCGACACCGGCTGAGTAATAGTGAAAGAAATTGTACCCTGACATCCATTATTATCCGCGATTGTAACAGTGTATGATCCAGCGGTAAGATTATTGAAAATATTTGACCCCTGTAAAGCACCGGCACCTATCCTGTATTGATATGGCGCAACACCACCTGATGCAGTAATTGAAGCAGAGCCATTTGAACCTCCGAAGCAGCTGACATCAGTAATTCCGGCTAATGTTCCGTAAACGGGTGTAGGCTGACTTATTGTAAAAGGCATGTCAAAAGTGCAGAGCATCCCATCCCTTATAATGATCGTATGATTACCCGGAGAAAGTGCGCTAAATACTCCTGAAGCCTGCCATGCTCCTCCATCAAGTGAATACTGGTATGGAGGGGTACCTGTTCCTGCAACGTTGCCAGCTGTAACAGCGCCGTCAGAATAACCATTGCATGTCACATCTGTCCTTGATGTGATAGCCCCCGAAAGGTTGTTGACAATAATATTAATCATTTCAGTCCCTGAACATGATAGGGTATTACCGGCAGAAACCATTACAGTTCCGGTTGGTTCGTCACCCCACATCACTGTTACATAGTTATCTGAGCCGGCACCTCCTCCGGTTATGATTCCGCCGGTTACACTCCATAAATAATGATTGAAGGAATTTGTCAGGGTGTATGTATAGTCCGTTTCGCCGCATACATTAAGTTCCGGATTATTAAATACAGGAATTGGTACGGGAATTATAGCAACAGTATCAACTACTGTTGCCTCACATTCTCCCCCCGGGAAGACCGGATTCCGCTTTGTCATGGCAGTACTTACTATCCCTTCCGTTATACCCATATTCCATCTGACGCTTATCGTGCTTGTATCAGGATCAGAATTAAGTATTGTGCCGTTAACAACGGACCATGTGTAAGTGGAATTGGAATTATAACTTACCGAATAGGTTTCTGTTTCACCTTCACATGCAACTGATCTTCTGATCGTCTGATTATTAAAGACGGGGCCTGTTTTCCCTATAGTGATTTCAGAGGTATCCCTGCATCCGTTTCCGTCAGTAACAACAAGACGTATATCATACAGAGCATCAGGAATATTGTTATTGAAGTATGGTGTTGCCAGGGTACTTGAGTTAAAAAAGTGAACAGAAGGTGGCCAGGTGGTTATTTCCATAAATGGCTTTTTTGTTTCATCAAGCCCCTTCCAGAGATATGAGTAACTTCCGTTGCCGCCATCCACGTTTGCCTGGAATAATGCCAGAGTAGGTGTCATATCACAGCTGCTAAGCGACATGCTTTTTATCTGAAGATCCGTAGATACAGTAATTGTGGTATTCCGTGAAGATGAGTTACCATGTGAATCAGTTGCAGTCAGGGTAACGGTTTTTGGTCCCAGATCGCTGCATGTAAAACTATTTGGTAAAACTGAAAGTGTAACCGGGCCGCAGTTATCAAAGGATCCGTTATCGATATTTTCAGGGAGAAGAGTGCCTGTCCCGGTTAAGCCGAGTACCAGATCAAAGGGTTTGACAAACACTTTTGGTGAAATGGTATCCAGAACAGTAACCTGGGCTGCGCAGGAAGATGAGTTTCCCGTACCATCAGTTCCTGTAAGAGTTACCTGGACCGGGTTACCAAGATCAGTACAATTAAAAGTTGTTTTGCTCAGGTAAAGGAAAAAACCAGAGATGCAATTATCGGAAGAACCATTATTAACATCAGCAGGGACCAGAGATGCTTCTCCTGAAAGGTTGAGATAGAGTATGGCGTTCCTGCAAACAACCGAAGGTGGTGTCTTATCTTCAACCATTATTGTTGCAGGGCATGATGAGCTCAATCCTTCATTATCAGTGACTGTAAAAATAACCGGGTTGGATCCCAGCTGTGAACAGTTAAATGTAGCGGGAATTACTGTCCGGCTGGTTATTGTCCCGTCAGGATCAAAAGAACCGCCATCAACCTGTGAAGCGGCTATGGTTACTGTTCCTCCCGGTCCGAGACTAACAGCTATGTTCCTGCAGATTGCAACAGGAGGTAAAACCGGTGATTGAGCAGAAGTGGCATCATAATTAGAAACAGATTCGTTCAGTTCAGTTCTTCCTTCGCCATTCATTATCGCATTTACGGCTGCATTACTGTCATATCCGAAAGTCCGGCAGAATATTAATGCCGACAATAGTAAATACCGTATAAATATTCTTTGACTTTTATTACGTCCGGTAATTGTGCCGGAAGTAAAGTTTGGTGAATTCAGATCATTAATTATCAGTGATTTATGAAACTGATTTGGATCTGAAAAAACATTTTCACATTTCATAGAGGTCAGGTTCAGGATATTTCCATTAATAGCAACTCACAGTATGTCAATAAAATAAAACCATGGTGGCCAAGAACGTCAATCTTTCTGCAAAGATTATAAATGACTCAGATTCGTAAATTAAGCGAATGTATAAAATTTTAAAATACCTGTTACCAGCCATTTTTGACGTGTTTTCAACATATTAACAGGACTTATAAATAATTAATGCAGGTTAATTGCTCACTGCCTTGTTCTCCGGCAGGAGAAAATAATTAAATTGTCACTAAAACTGGTATCTGTATTCGACTGTTTTTGACGAAAATATGTTAATACAAAGGGAAGCTTAATTCTTATAAAATAATAATATTTTTTTGCAGAGATGAAAATGTAGATTATATTTGCACGCATTTTGGGCGATTAGCTCAGCTGGTTCAGAGCATCTGCCTTACAAGCAGAGGGTCGGCGGTTCGAACCCGTCATCGCCCACAACACGAAAACCGGACACGATAGTGTCTGGTTTTTATTTTTTGAGGACCATTGAAAACCTGTTTTCATAAGGAAGGGAAAAAATAAAAGCCGGATTCCGCCTAGCGGAAGACGGTTTTCGTGTTGTAAGGGCCCCTCAAACCGGCTCAACGAAGTTAACCCGTCATCGCCCACACAGACATTCAAACACTTACAAGGATTGCACTGAGTAGGTGTTTTTTTATTTGCATACGATTTCAACACAGATGCTTACCATGCCATTCTATAAGACCAAACGGAACATACACAACCGGAAACTTACGCATTGCTTCTTCAACCTGACGAGGTCGCATAAATTGGAGCTGAACCGTCGGCGATAGACGAATATCTTTCTGATCTGTCGTTTCTCCAAAAGAATTTCTGGTTGATAAAGAATAACCTGCAAAACCAGTTACTCCGGCCTTCGTCGCTTTTCCCAGAAAATTACGTCTTGAAATGCTTGATTTTCTCATAGCTATTGTACTAAGTTCTTAATAGACTTGTCTTTGTATCAAGTTAGCATTTTTAAACTATTTCATGGGATATTGGTATTACAAACAGTTTATTTGTCTGTAGTTTCCCGGGAATATCATTTTATCTCACTAATATCCTGTGAGATACGGAAAGCCAGATTTTGTAATATCTTATTCTTCAATCTTTTTACTCATAAGAGTAAAAACCAATCCAATTATTGGACTAAACAGAACCGAAAATAAAACTGATTTTCCATATCCAATTTTTCGTTTTGCCCCGATGTATTGTGCAATCAAATGTGCTAAAACAATGTAAAGCACAATAATTAAAATCCAGATGTAATTCATTTCTTAATTATTAAGATTTTTTGATTTTTCCATTAATAATATCCCATCTCAGAACCTAAGAAATCAATGAGTTCTAAATATGTCATACCAGGGAAGGATTATTCATATGTTGCCAGGTAAATTTAATAGAACTTTTTAATAAACCATTTCCGGAAGAAGATTTAAGATAAATTGTAGAAGTTAAGGAAATATAAACGACTTGACTCAAGGATTATAATTGCTTAATTTAGATGTTCCGTTAGAAAACTTATTTATTAGATGTAAAAAAAAATAAATACTATGACAGATAAAGAAAAATCAAATCAGGAGAGTTTTAAAGTATCTGGTGATGATCTATTATCCAGGATAAAGGAAATTGTTAAAGAAGGAAATGCCAGAAAAGTCATCATCAAAAACGAAAAGGAAGAGACTATTATGGAATTTCCTTTAACAATCGGAGCAATTGGTGTTGTTTTGGCTCCAATGTTTGCTGCTGTCGGTGCAATTGCTGCTCTGGCTACAGATTGCACAATTATCGTTGAAAAAAAGATAAAAGAAGAGGAATCAAAATAAGAGCCCATAAATATTTTTTGGAGTCTTTGAAAAATTATTCCATGAGCAGTTAATAGCATTTACTGAGTAAAAATTAGTTCAGTATGGCAAACTAATTTCAACAGATGGTCTGCCACTCTGTCTTCTTCCTTATCTTCCTCCATCTCCTTCTTCTGCTTTTAAGCCCCCAAACCGGCTCAACAAAGTTAACCCCTCATCGCCCATGTCGGGACCATTCAAAAAGCCCGCAGGGCTGATTTCATATAGAAAATCCCTAATTCCATAAATTGATTTGATAATTTAACTGAACATCATTAGATTTGAATCGATCTCAATAATTTTTAATTTGTGATATAACGAAATTATGATGAAACAATTCAAACGAATAATGGCAAGCGTAATAGTCTTTGCTGCCGGATTTTCCGCTTTCACTCAGCAATCTCAGCCGGATAATTATCATAAATACTTTTATGAAGATTTCAGCAGACCTGCTTTAAAGAATTTCAAAGCCCGAACCGGTGCACAGGGAGCCACCTTTTTATGCAAATCAGGGGTGCGTTTGCCAGCTGAAAAAAAGACAAAAATCCTCATACTTAAGATTGATCCTGAAGGCAGACCCGGAGCCGGCCGGGGACCGGAAATAAGCTCAAAGTATTTCACTCATTTCGGCACATACGCTTCCCGCCTCAGGATTCCTGATGTAAAAACCATTCAACCCGATGCCGGTGCAGTTATCGGTTATTTTACCTACCACGTTGATAGCGTGCCCGGACTGAGTGAAATAGATTTTGAATGGCTTATTGCAGATCCTGAAATAATTTATATCGGGACCTGGACAGGCCAGCGCGGAGATCTGAGAAGAATCGGCCGGACAATTAATCTGGCAAAGGGCATAATATACAACACTTCTTACAAAGAACGCCGAAGCGGATTTGAAAGGCCGCTTGCCGGGGAGCAAAGTCAGCCTGAAACTATTTCTCCAATTGAAGGATATAACGCCTCAACTCAGTTTCATACTTATGGTTTTGACTGGTATCCCGACAGGATAAGATGGTGGATGATCCATCCGGCAACAGCTGATACTGTAGTATTATGGGATTATCGTGGTTCTCAGGAAGGAATACCCCAAAATCATACTACTTACAGGATGAATTTCTGGTATACAAACAGCTGGCCGGTCGAAACCAATCCAAAGTCAATTGAAAAACCACTTTATCCGTATGAAACAGAGATCGACTGGATGTCGTACAAACCTCTTCCCCGGCCGTAAATTGCACAAAAACTTTAAAAGAATAAATTTCAAAATTTATATCCAATCCTGAATCCAACTGTGACATCACCCCATATGCCGGATGACTCATTCAAATTAAGCTTATCTATAAATTTCATTAAATCTGTGCCTCTTAAATAATCACCTGAATCCTTATTATATTGCAAATCGGTATTTTCGACTCTCCTCTTCATTGCGCCCAATCCTGAATAGAAATCAAATAATAATTTATCAGTGATTGATCTTTGAAAACCGATTAAGCAAAAGATCCCAAAAGTTCTGTTCTTAACGCCAAAGTTGTCTTCATTAATTCCTACCGGATCAGTCATTGTCTGAAAGGGAATATATGCCGTATATTGATTTTGCCGGTAAACCGGGCGGAACCCCAGATAAATTCCTTCCAATGTAGGGTTTATACCTATCCCTTTTAAAAATTTAGGAATATAGTATCTGAATTCCAAATTAACTTTAAAACCTTGCGGATTAAGAAAAGTGGTATCCGGATGCCTGAATCCATATAATTGATAACCTGCCTCGGGACTAATGCTGCTGAATCGGGATAATTTTTTCTCAAGTGAAAACTGAACTGTGGGAAATGTAACTAAATCAATTAATGAGGTACAATTCCCTTTTAAAATCCAGGCACTTCTGTTCTGAATTCTTTGTGTGAAACCCTGACTCGAAATGAATATAAAGAATATAAATATTTTAAATCTCATTCACATAACGCTTTAAACCTATTGTGCCGGCGTGAATCGTAATCTATTATGGCCTTTAGGTTAACTTGTTAAATATTAACTATATAAATTGAATAATATTGTTCCTGTAAGTCAGGATTTGTTCCACATCTGTATGTTATAATTATCTTAATTACCTTCGGAATATATCAAATATTTTTACCTTTAGGATACTTTTTAGCGAAGCAATATCATTAAAAACATTGATTAACAAATATTTATAAAAATGAAAAGCCTTTTGACAATAGCATTCCTCATACTTACTTTTTCCACATACTCTCAGGATATAATAAAGACAGTATCAGGGGAAGTAATAAATGCCAAAGTTCTTGAAATTAATAAGGAAGATATTAAATTTAAGAAATATAACAATCTTACCGGACCGGTTTATGTATTAAGGAAACAGGAAATAACCACTATCACATATCAGAATGGCGAAACTGAAATATACAATAACACACCATCTGACGACAAAGTGAAACCTTACAATTATTCTGTTGATAATTATGATGCCGGATCATTTAATTCAATGACACGCAGGAATAATAAGGTTTTTATTGTAAGTGATAATGAGAATGCGATTATTCATGCAACAAATGCAATTGAAAGATGGGGATATTGGGTACCTGTTCAAAGAAGGAGCAATGCAGATTTTGTTCTGAACTTTAATGTCAGCTTTGCAGGCACTGAAGCCTATGGCAATGCAGATTTCATTAATCCAAAAAACGGGAAAAAAATTCGTTCAACGAAAGAAGTAAGTACATCCGTATCCCGGGATTTCAATTTTAAAAGAGGCTTAATAAATGCAATTGTTGAAGAAAGCATTAAGCCATTATTTTACAAGTAACAGATCAGAACCTTAAATAAGAAATTTTCTTTTTCTGTTCATCTGAGAACTTTTGAATTGAATATCTTTATCGGAAATTAAAAACCTGTAATGTATTATTTGCAGTTATTTTTCCGTTCCGGTTTCAGTTTACTGTAATCTGTTCATCAATATAACTCAGGTTCGGCTGAAGGAACTTCAGTGTGTAAGTTCCCGGACTTGTAATAATCAGATCTGCCTCTTCATCAAGATACTTTACCGATCCGGTGCAGGTGGTACCATCGTAATAATAATTTCCCCATACCTCAATTGTTATCTCATTTTCAGAATTTTTATAATTGTATATTTTCTCAAATGAATAACAATTATTCGGACCAATGGTTCCAAATAATCTCACCTTAAAAAGTACATTTGCCGTTATAACATCAGGGATTCTTAAACTGTCAGTTTGAATTAAATAAGATTGCGAAGTTTTTGTATCAAAACTGCAGGCAATAATTAAAAAAGAAAAAACCGAAAGAATAATAATTGCCGTGAGGTATCTTTTTGGGTTCATTTTGACTCTGTTTTATAGGACAAAGCTACAAAAATCGAACCACGATTGAGCAAAATGTTACCTGACCGTAAAGAAATTTATTCTGTTGCGTTTTACCGGTTCTATCCTGTTTCCCTTGCAGGACGGGGAACAGGTTTAATTGATGCGAGGAATGCGCGGAATATTCTAATATGCATTATTCAAAACCGATTGGATAGCATGATTCAGAGCTTTTGCATACAACTCATCAGAGCAATCGATGATCCTCTCTTTAAAGTATCTGTGCTTTAATGCAATTTTCTCTCTCCAGGTTTTCAGTAATCCATGCTCTTCATTCCAAAATTGTCCGGTTTCAAAAATCACCAATAGTTCTTTCAATGTGTCCAGGCAGAAGAGGTTGCTTTCGGAAACAAACCCTGTAAATGAACGTTCCAGACTGGCAAAATCCTCATCCTGACTAAATAAGTGAGGGTAAACCAGAAAGAAATTCCTGACCCATTTCGTTAGATTCTCCAGTCCTTCATTATTCCATAGCCATTCCTTAAAACAATCGGTGACAAATTCATAAAAGTAATTCATTGGATCTCCAATAAAATCATAATCCCTGATTCCGGGACCAATTTTAAGTCTCCCTTCATTTAAGAGCTCTTTTTCGACTGCAGTTTCATAATATGGCATCAGCTTAAGATAACTTACCGGAGTATACCCGTCTCCGCAAATCTTTCTTAAAAAATCGAGATTATCATTAATAGATCTGAAAGTGGACCATGGAGTAAAAAGTAAAAATCCATAGTTGAATCCTATTTGTAGTTTTTTAAGAATATTTATACCATTAAGACTTTCTTCTATTGACATATGCTTACTCAATCTCTTCAAACCGGCATCTGTGCCATCTTCGATGCCAAGGAAGACAAGGAACAGCCCATTTTCTTTCATAAGGGTGAAACTCTCTTCTTTGATTTCATCAGGTCGGCAGCTCATCTTCCATAATATTTTATCATTCAGCCTTTTTTTTATCAGTTCATCGCAGAACCTTTCTAACCATCCGGGCTCCATGTGTGATTTAAGGGGGAAATCGTCATCCAAAAAAAGGAAGATCGGGCAGTTCCTTTTTTTGTATAGCCATGCCATTTCATTAACAACCTTTTCAGGGCGTCTGATCCGTTTTAGAAATCCTTCTGGCTGTCCGTAAAACTTCCCTGTATTGCAGAACGAACAGTTATGAACGCAACCTCTCCCTGCAATGATTGTGGCAAATTTAATTTCAAAAGCAAAGCTTTTCAGAGCCGGTCGCAAAGGGAACGGAAATGTATCAAGGTCCTTTTCAAAAGGTCTGGGATGATTAATTACCAGTTTACCGTTTTCTTTATAGGCGATTCCTGCAATCCTCTTCCAATCAGTACCTGAGCGGATACATTCTGCCAGTTCAAGCATCGTATATTCACCCTCGAACCGTACTATTGAATCGATTAAAGGAATAAAATCAAAGAGTTCCTCAGGCTTTAAACTGGCATAATGGCCACCTGAAGTGAAATGACAATTAATTCCTTTTTCCCTAAGGGAAATTACCAGATCATTGAATTGTTTAATATGATACTCAAATATTACAGAGAATCCGATTATCAATGGATTTATTCTTTTCACTGTTCTAAGAATATCATCCTTATTCCTGAGAAAGTCAATCACTTTTGTTGTAAATCCAGCCTTCAATAACAAAACAGACATATAACCAATACCAAGGTTGTCATATTCCTGTGAAGCAATGAAAACCACAGTGTGAGTATTCATCGGAATGTTATTAAAACAGACAGGCCTTAACTCCAATTATACCTGAACATTATGATTCCAAAAGATTTATTTGAAATTAAAATCAAGATTGTTCAGTATCCTTTTCACTTAAAGGAAGGTTATTACACTTCTCAAGATCTCTGGTTAACTGATCATAGTCCACCTTATATTTTCCAATAAAGGCGATTATAGCGTTTAATTTGCAGTTAATAATTCTTTGCTCTCTTAAAATTTCTGGCATCATTTTAAGATATCTTTCCACCATTGGAAATGAACTTGGATATTTTGGCATAAGCTTTAAAATTTAGGGTTAAACAATTAAATTCAGGCCTGTCTGTTTCAGTTATTAATTTCTGGAATATTTCTTTATCATTGTTTTGTATTCCTGAAGAGTCCTTAAACCATCCCATACAGGGTCAAGCTGAAGTTCCTTTACAGAAAAAGAGGATGGATTATTAAGCGAAAACTCAATATTGATCAGGGCGTTGGCATAATCTCCGTTCATAGTATAGATCTGTGCAAGATTTACTATCATATCGCTTTCACACATACTATTATCCCGCGAAAGACTTATAGCCTTTTTTCCCTCTTCGACGGCAATAGCTCTGTTGCCCAATCCGGCATAGGCAATACCAATGGCTCCATGAATTTCATAATTGTCCGGATCATTAATCAGGTCAGGTTTATATGCAACAATAGCTGAATCAAAATACGCCCTGGCAAGCTCTTGTTTATTTAAGTACCTGTTGATCATAGCCATGGTAAGATGCCTGTTGCCGGCAGATAAAAAATCAGCAGGATGTGATTCTTGTGCTTTGCTTAAAGCGTCTGCATATTTTCCTTTGTAAAGGTCAAGCAGAATTTTGTATTTAAACATATTGTCCCCGGTCATTTTAATTGCAGTATCGACAAGTACCTGGGCCTCAGATATTTTACCATTCTTTAAAATGAGTGCATGAAATTTATTATTGTACGCAGCCGCCCACTCCGGTAGGTTATCGATTGCTTTCTGGTGAAAGATTATAGCTGAATCATACTTATGCAGATAAGCGTAAGATAATCCGATGTTCGTTAAAAAAAGAGCTTCGTGAGGATTGAGCTTTATTACCCTTTGAATAAGCTTTTGTGATTTGTCCCACTCTCCCATCCTTCTGTATACAATTGCCATATAAAATAAAGGCTGATAATCTTCCGGATCCTTTTCGGCTGCAGTTTTAAAATGTTTCAGGGCATTTATAAAATCATTCCTGCAATAATAGTAGTAAAATCCAAGGGCTATGCTTGCATCAAAAAGGTCATTGTCGAGATCCAGAGCTTTATCGATATCCTTTTTGCACTTTTTAATCCACGCGGAATCAAGCTGTTTGGTATAATAACCCAATGAGATGGAAATAGCCCGCCTTGCATATGCCTGAGCAAAAAGGGAATCAAACTCAATTGCTTTACTATAACTATTAATAGCAGAAGTAAATCCGGTTGAATCCAGCAACTTATTACCATAATTATAATAAAACCAGGCATCGGCTGAAATAACATTTCCTGAAATGAAGCTTAAGTTGGCATCCGGATTTTTTGTAAGGTCTGTCTCAATCATTTTCATCTCTTCATCTGATAGTTTAATGTTTAGATGGCTGGCAATTATCCGTACAACTTCTTTTGTAATCTCCGGTATTTTATTCTTATCCCATATATATTTTTTCGACCATAATGCCCTGGGATTCCTTGTAGCACTTAATTCAATCCAGATATAAACCCGGTTCTCTTCGGTCCGTATATTTCCATCAAGGATATAATTGGTTTTAAGTTCTTTGCTCATTTTATTAAGCGATTCATTAGTCTCCCGGTAATGAAGTGTCGAAATTCTGGGAATAACTGTAATCTTTCTGATCATATTTAGCTTGTCATTCACAGCTTCCAGAAAATTATCTCCGTCGTTTATCAGCGATTTATCATCATTTAATACCCTCAGGGGGATCAGAGCAATTGTTCTTTCTGTTTTACTTATATCGATACCTTTGAAAATAATGACTGTAATAATCAAACCTAAAAGAATTATAATTGAGATTAGCAATACTTTTTTCAGGTTCTGACCATACAAGGTCTTAATAATCCTTTTTTCCCCTTTTCCATAGTTGGTCACTCTTTCCCTGGTCTTATTCAGGTTTTTTGCAGGCGTTGATACACCGTATCTGATACTGTGAATAATATCATCAACAGAATTTGCTACTTTGTTTATCTGATCGCGGTAATAGGTTTTATTAAGATTGTCATTAGGACGATCTTCATTGTTTCTCAGCGGCCGGTTAACTCCTGCTGATTTATAAGTAAAATCGACTCCCCGGAGTACGCTTCCCAAAACCGTTTCAATTAATCTGGTATCCTCATAATTCAGGTCATGGATTCGAACCGGGAGTATTCTTGAAGCCACATTACCATTTGGTAGTGCAACCTTCAGCCCCAATCGATCATTAGACGCCATCTCAATAAATGCCTTGAACTCATGCTCCCATGCAAAAGATGCGGGATCGCAATAAGTGCGTGAAACAATTGGAATAAATACCAGACACTTCAGCTTGTCTTTCAGCGAGGCATCGACATCATGTGTCTCCAAAAGTCCGTCATGAGGGTTGATATCAAAATAAACACTTATCTCCTCTTTAAAAGCAGATTCAAGTTCATCTTTCAGATGTGTTACAAATTCGGTCACCCATCCGTCATATTTATTGTCTTTCTGGCGGTAACTGATGAATATATCGTAATTATATCCTTCCAGTATGCTTGACAT
>CAYPKL010000396.1:0-10159 GCA_964411285.1 uncultured Rikenellaceae bacterium | reverse complement strand
CTGATTGCAAAAACAAGTTCAAAAGATTCCGGGCTCCTTCTCTTTATAAACTATATCCTGATTAAAATAAATCCCCTTTTCAAAAATAAAGTTACGTTTACCGATGGCCCGATGAAGGATTTTGATACCGTAATTGCGACCGGAAGCGACAACAGCTCAAGGTACTTTGAATACTATTTCGGGAAATATCCGCATATCATCAGAAGAAACAGAAACAGCCTTGCCATAATTGAAGGAAATGAAACTGAAGAAGAACTATCCGGGCTCGGATCTGATATCTTTTCATATTTTGGGCTCGGCTGCCGTAATGTATCAAAGATTTATGTCCCGGGAGGATACAAAATCTCAAATCTTGAGTACAACTGGCGGGAGTATTCATATATTATCAATCACAACAAATACGCAAATAATTACGACTTCAATAAAGCTGTATTTATTGTCAACAGAGAAGACTTTACAGATATGGGTTTTCTTCTTTTAAAAGAAAGCAAAGGGTTATCTTCTCCTGTTGCGGTGCTTTATTATGAATACTATAATTCAATTAATGACGTTTACCGGAATATTGAGATAATGGAGGAAAAGATTCAATGTGTAGTCAGCAGAACAGGAACCCCTTTTGGAATGGCTCAATCGCCGCATCTGTGGGATTATGCTGATAAAGTTGATACAATTGAATTTCTTCTAAAAAAAAAGAGAGCAGGAATATTATAAAATAAAAAATATTATATTGCACCCGTCGAATAAATAATGCCATGGTTTATAAATTCGTTGTATTATCAGATGAAGATGAGTCGTTTGTGAGGGAGTTTGAATTCCTTGACTTGCACACTTTGATAGATTTTCATAATCTGATCCAGGATGAACTGGAGTTTGACAAATCACAGATGGCTTCATTTTACCTGGCGACAGATAACTGGGAAAAGGAAGAAGAGTTTACTCTTTTCGATATGGGAACCGGCTCATCTACAATGGAGACTGCTGTTCTTGAAGACATTATTTTCCGTAAGAACCAGAAATTGCTTTATGTTTTCGATTTCTTCAACGACAGGGCTCTTTTCGTTGAATATACAGGTGAAGCTAAAGAGATAGATGGGCGTGATTATCCGGTCTGTACAAACTCAAAGGGCATTCCGCCAAAACAGGTCGTATTCGGCGGCAGCTCCAGAAAATTATATAATAATATAATAGTTTCCGACGACGAAGATGATGATGATGATGAACCTGAGGTAGATGATCTTTTCCTTAACGGGGATGATGAAGAACCGCTTCCTCCTGAATTTGACAATATCGAAACTCTGAACGAGGAAGAGGAATAGCCTGCCGGGATTAAAATTCAATGAAAAATGTTCTGATAGTTGTGCTCGGCCCCACCGGTGTCGGCAAAACCGATATTTCTGTCGAAATTGCATCCCACCTTAATACTGAAATCATTTCGGCCGACTCCCGCCAGTTTTACAGGGAAATGAATATTGGAACAGCTGTTCCTCCTGAACATTATCTGTCTAGAGTAAGGCATCATTTCATCAGGTTTATATCTGTAAAGGATTATTATAGTTCCAGCCTTTTTGAAAGGGATGTCCTGAAACTTCTTAAATTGCTTTTCATCAGGAAGAATGCTGTTTTAATGACAGGTGGATCAGGAATGTACATTGATGCAGTTTGCAGCGGAATAGATGATATTCCTGACATTGACCCGGATACAAGAGAAAAGTACAACAACCAGTTTAAGAACGAGGGAATTGAGAGCCTGAGAAAGACCTTAAAAACCTTTGATCCTGACTATTATGACATTGTGGATTTAAGAAATCACAAAAGGATCATCAGAGCCTTGGAAATATGTGAAACTACCGGCAGGCCATATTCGGCATTTCTCACAAAAAGAAAGGCTGAAAGGGATTTTGCCGTTCTGAAGATCGGATTGAAGAGAGAAAGAGATAATTTGTACGATAGAATCAACATGAGAGTTGATGAAATGATTGACCGGGGACTTGAAGATGAAGCCAGAAAGCTTTATGATCTCCGTGGCCTCAACGCTCTGAAAAGTGTGGGTTACAAAGAATTCTTTGAATACTTTGAAGGTATGGTCACCAGGGTTAAAGCTGTGGAACTGATTAAAAGAAACAGCCGGAGATATGCCAAACGGCAGATTACATGGTGGAGCCGTGACCCGGACATAAAATGGTTTGATGCGGAGGATCTGGCGGATATAAAAAAATATATTGATGATAAGCTCAGGGATCCAAAATCCGAAATCCAAAATCTTGTCACCTAAACCAGCCTTTTCAATTTTCTTATTGTTTGTTCGGGATCAGTGGAACTAAATATTGAATTTCCGGCAACAAGAACATCCACACCTGTTTCGATTAGCTTTGCGGCATTTTTTGTATCAATTCCGCCATCCACCTCGATCATTACCTTATATCCGCCTTCATTTATCATATTCCTGAGCTCTTTTATTTTATGATAGCTCTCGTTAATAAATGATTGCCCGCCGAAACCCGGATTCACTGTCATGATAAGCACCATATCGATGAATGGAAGAGTATTTTTCAGGAGAAGAACCGGAGTGTGAGGATTAACTGCAACTCCTGCCATCATCCCGAGTTTTTTAATCTCCGTGACAGTCCGCTGAAGATGTGTACACGCCTCATACTGTACTGTAAGGATATTTGCACCGGCTTCGCAGAACCTTGAGAGATACCTGTCGGGATCGGCAATCATCAGGTGGACATCGAGTGGTTTTGCCGCTGCTTTTTTGACATGCTCTATTACCGGAAAACCGAATGAAATATTAGGAACAAACAACCCGTCCATAATATCAAGGTGAATCCAGTCTGCCTCGCTATTATTCACCATTGTGACATCTCTTCCGAGATTAAGAAAATCAGAGGCTAAAAGCGAAGGTGAGACAAGATGCTTCATATAATGAGGTTTGGATCAAATATAGGAACAAAAAGTCAACCCAGGTATGATTTCAGTATTTTACACCTTGTGGTAAACTGAATTCGTTTGATTGCTTTTTCTTTTATCTGTCGCACTCTTTCACGGGTAAGATTCAGCTCCTCGCCTATTTCTTCAAGGGTAAACGGATGTTTCATTCCAAGTCCAAAATAAAGCTTCAGAACTTTCGATTCACGTGGAGATAATGAACTCAGGGCGCGCTCAATTTCATAGGCGAGAGATTCGTTAATAAGGTTTCTGTCGGGACTTGGAGTATCAGGATTTTGCATCAGATCATACATGTTATTTTCCTCTTCCGAACTAATCGGAGCATCCATACTTAATGTCCTTCCGTTAGTTTTAAGAGCTTCCTTTACATCTTCAGGAATCATTTCAAGGATTTCTGCAATCTCCTGTGAGGATGGTTCTCTTTCATACTCCTGCTCAAGCCTGGCTAAAGCTCTGTTTATCCGGTTAATTGATCCGATTTTATTGACAGGAAGTCTGACTATTCTGGCCTGTTCTGCAAGTGACTGAAGGATTGCCTGACGAATCCACCAGACTGCATATGAAATAAACTTAAATCCCCTGGTTTCATCAAAACGCTGCGCAGCCTTCATAAGACCGAGATTCCCTTCGTTAATAAGATCAGGGAGTCCCATGCCCTGGTTTTGATATTGTTTGGCAACGGATACTACAAAACGAAGATTGGCTTTAACAAGTTTTCCAAGAGAGGCAGCATCACCGGTTTTTATTTTTCTGGCAAGAATAACCTCTTCTTCAGGCGAAATAAGATCAACTCTGCCAATCTCCTGCAGATACTTATCCAGGGAAGGGGTATCGCGATTAGTAACCTGCTTTGTTATTTTTAGTTGACGCATCTACAGGTCGGTTATTTAAAATTGCAGATTCCCAGCTTTGGATACAATTTTAATAAAAAAAAATACTAAAATATCAAGTATATGAGTGTTTTTTTTGAAACTTCGTATTTTTATTATAAATTGCAATTCCTTTTTAGGTTTCTTATCCAAAATCGCTTTGCATTTTTAATCAGGTGGAGTCTCAAGCTTTTTTTCAATAATTTACATGATATGTAATTAATTTTAATTAATATTGCTCCGGTTTTAAGATATGTAAGACAATAATTGCATTATCCAACCGGTTCATCTTCAATTCTTGGTCCGGGTTTCCAAAAACAAATTAACAAAATCACTTTTTTATCATATTTATTGTTATACTATGTACGACATTCTCGAGTTAAGCAATAAGCTTCTTCCTGAATTAAAGGATATTGCAAGAGAGCTTAAAATTAAAAGAACAGAATCTCTGAAGAAGCAGGATCTTATTTATAAAATCCTTGATCAGCAGGCCATTGTGGCTACTGAAGAAAAGAAGACATCTAAACCTGAAAATGCCGGCCCCCGGTCTTCCGTTGAACCGGTGAATCATGAAAGGGACTCAGGACAAAGAAGAGGCAAAAGACCCAGAACTGCCAAACCTGTATTTAAACGTCCGGGGGAATCTGTTATTTCGGTTTCACCCGGCGATCTTCAGAAGCCTGAAGTAAAGGCTGCTGAATGGCACGAACCGGCAGGTAAACATGAACCTGTCGAAGAAAAACCCGATCTTTTCAGTAGTCCGGCGCCTGTCAGGGAGGAAATCAGGGAACCAAAATGGAAGAGTGATCACAGACCAGGCGAAAGAAGAGATAAAGACAGGAGATTCACAGAAAACCGGTTTCCGGGAAAAGAACATAGAGAAGCTAAAGCAGTTCCTGACACCACACTTTCGCTCAATGGTGAAGAGCCATTATATGAAGAGCAAAAACCTATGGTCGAGCCGGTTCCTGGTGAAATAATTATCGAACCTCCTGTAAAAGATCAGGTACCAGAAATTCAGCCAGTTAGAGAAGAAAAGAAAGAGAGACCTTACGAGTTTGAGGGAATTATTTATAATACCGGCGTTCTGGAAATAATGCCGGATGGATACGGATTTCTCAGATCTCCTGACTATAATTATCTTAATTCACCTGATGATATATATGTGTCGCAATCGCAGATTAAATTATTCGGACTGAAGACCGGCGACACAATCAAGGGCACTATAAGACCTCCAAAAGAAGGAGAGAAATATTTTCCCCTTATCAAGATCGATGAAATAAATGGCAGAAGTCCTGACTTCATAAGAGACAGAGTTCCGTTTGATTTTCTTACCCCATTGTTCCCAAATGAAAAATTTACTTTGTGTCAGCCAGGTGAAGGGACGCTCTCGGTAAGAGTCATTGATATGTTCACTCCTATAGGGAAAGGACAGCGCGGTTTGATAGTTGCCCAGCCAAAGACAGGTAAGACAATCCTGTTGCAGGAGATAGCCAATGCTATCGCAAAATATCATCCTGAGGTCTATCTTATGATCCTCCTGATTGATGAAAGACCTGAAGAGGTAACAGATATGGCGCGTAACGTAAAAGCCGAAGTTATCGCCTCCACCTTTGATGAGCCTGCGGAAAGACATTGCCGCGTGGCTAACATTGTTCTTGAAAAGGCGAAAAGACTTGTAGAATGCGGCCATGATGTTGTAATACTCCTCGACTCAATTACAAGACTTGCCAGGGCGTTTAATACAACTGCCCCTGCATCAGGTAAAGTATTATCGGGAGGGGTCGACTCGAACGCTCTTCATAAACCGAAAAGATTCTTTGGAGCAGCCAGAAACATTGAAAACGGCGGATCACTTACAATTCTTGCCACAGCACTTACTGATACCGGTTCCAAAATGGATGATGTAATCTTTGAGGAATTCAAGGGTACCGGTAATATGGAACTCCAGCTCGACAGGAAACTTTCCAACAGAAGGATCTTCCCTTCAATAGATATTCCTGCTTCAAGCACCCGGCGTGAGGATCTTCTCCTGAATAAGAATATTCTTCAGAAAATATGGGTTTTACGCAATTTTCTTACTGATATGAATTCTGTTGAAGCCATGGAATTTCTGCGTGACAGGCTATTGCAGGCAAAATCGAACGAAGAATTCCTGATTTCAATGAATGGAGGATAACGGAAAGATTTTTTTTGTAATTTTGCACTTTATTTCAAAAAATATTCTTTAAACAATTATATATACTATATTAAAATGGGAACAAAAAAATTTATAACATGCGATGGTAATCAGGCTGCATCGCATGTTGCATATATGTTCAGCGAAGTTGCCTGCATATATCCTATCACACCATCATCTACCATGGCAGAGTATGTAGACGAATGGTCTGCCGACGGATTAAAAAACATTTTCGGGGAACAGGTGAAAGTAGTTGAAATGCAGTCGGAAGGCGGGGCAGCCGGGGCTTTACACGGTTCTCTGCAAACAGGAGCGCTCTGCTCAACCTTCACAGCATCGCAGGGATTGCTGCTCATGATCCCAAACATGTACAAGATTGCGGCAGAACTTCTGCCTGGAGTTTTTCATGTCAGTGCCAGAACAATTGCAGCACATGCTCTTTCAATCTTTGGTGACCACAGCGATATTTATGCTTGCAGACAAACCGGATTTGCATTTCTAGCCAGCGGCAGCGTTCAGGAAATAATGGACCTGGCCGGTGTTGCTCATCTTACAGCAATAAAATCAAGAATTCCTTTTGTTCATTTCTTTGATGGTTTCCGTTCTTCCCATGAAGTTCAGAAGGTTGAGATGACTGAAATGGAAGATATGAAAAGACTTATCGACTGGGATGCACTTAACAGGTTCCGCAATAATGCGCTTAATCCTGAACACCCTGTAATGAGAGGTACTGCTCAGAACCCTGATATTTTCTTCCAGGCAAAAGAAGCTGTTAACAAGTTCTATGAACCGATACCGGACATTGTTAACTCCTATATGGCAGAAATCACAAAGCTTACAGGAAGAGAATACAAACCCTTCACATTTTACGGCGATCCTGATGCTGAACATATTATTGTAGCTATGGGTTCAGTGACCGATACAACAAAAGAAGTCATTGATTTTCTGAGAGCAAAAGGAGAAAAAGTCGGATTGATAACTGTTCATCTTTACCGTCCGTTCTCATCTAAATATTTCTTCAATGTATTCCCGAAATCAGTTAAGAAAATAACTGTGCTAGATATGACAAAAGAGCCGGGATCACCGGGAGAACCTCTTTATCTTGATGTTAAAGACATGTTCTACGACAGGGCTGAAAGACCGGTGATAATCGGCGGGCGTTATGGCCTGAGTTCAAAAGACACCACTCCAAGCCAGATCCTTTCCATTTTCGAGAATATGAAACTCAGGGAACCGAAGAACTTATTCACTGTGGGGATAGTTGATGATGTTACATTCACATCACTGCCTGTGCTTCCAGAAATAAATGTTGCACTTCCAGGAACCTATTCGGCCAAATTTTACGGACTTGGAGCAGATGGAACTGTGGGAGCAAACAAAAACTCTATCAAGATCATTGGTGAAACGACCGATAAATACTGCCAGGCATATTTTGCATACGATTCAAAAAAATCAGGAGGTATCACAATTTCGCATCTTCGTTTCGGGGATAAGCCGATCCGTTCGCCCTATTATGTAAATACACCCGATTTTGTTGCCTGTCATGTACCTTCTTATATTGACAAGTATGATCTGCTGAAGGGCCTTAAGAAAAACGGAACATTCCTTCTGAACTCAATATGGGATTCTGAGGAGACAAAAAAACGCCTTCCGGACCATATGAAAAAGTATCTTGCCGAAAACAAGTTAAAATTCTATATTATCAATGCAACAGCCATTGCTGAAGGGCTTGGTCTGGGTTCCCGGACAAATACGATCATGCAGGCTGCCTTCTTCAAGGTTGCCAATGTGATACCGTATGAGAAAGCCGAATCGGAAATGAAGAAATTCATTTACAAAAGCTATGGCAGGAAGGGAGAAGATGTGGTAAACATGAACAATGCTGCAGTTGATCAAGGCAGTAATGTTACAAAGGTTGAGATACCCGAAGAATGGGCAAAAATTGAGATTAAAAAACAAAAAGACACACGTGACATCCCTGAATTCATTCGTGAAGTAATGGAGCCAATGAATGCAATGAAGGGAGATGATCTTCCGGTAAGTGCTTTCATTGGAAGGGAAGACGGGACATTCCCGTCAGGAACCTCCGCTTATGAAAAGCGCGGTATTGCAGTTAATGTTCCCGAATGGCAGGCTGAAAACTGTATCCAGTGTAACCAATGCTCATACGTATGTCCTCATGCAGCAATCCGCCCGTTCCTTCTGACAGATGAGGAATTAAAGAATGCACCTGAAGAAACAAAGACAATCCAGGGTATTCCCGGTGTACTGAAAGCTTACAGGTTCAAGATACAGGTCAGCGTTTATGATTGCACCGGCTGCAGCAACTGTGCCGATGTCTGTCCTTCCAAAAGCAAGGCTCTGATTATGAAACCTCTGGAAACACAACTCCATGAGGCTGAAAGGTGGACATACATGCACGAAAAGGTTGGCTACAAGGACACTGTTGTTGATAAATTTGTAAATGTCAAGAACAGCCAGTTCGCACAGCCCCTGTTCGAGTTTTCAGGCGCCTGCGCAGGTTGCGGGGAGACTCCGTATTTAAAATCAATTACCCAGCTTTTTGGCGACAGGATGATAGCATCGAATGCGACAGGATGTACTTCAATCTATAGCGGCTCAGCGCCATCAATGCCATACACACATAATAAAGCCGGACACGGACCTGCATGGGCAAACTCATTGTTTGAAGACAATGCCGAATTCGGACTGGGACTCTCCCTGGGAGCAAACAAGCTGAGAGAACGTTTAGCACGCCTGATGACCGAATCACTTTCAAACGGGATAAATCCTGAAACCAAAACAGCATTTGAAGAATGGCTTAGAGACAAGGACCTTGCTGAACCTTCAAGAGCGGCATCGGCAAAAGTTGTCGAAGCATGTGAAAAGGATAAATCGGAGGTTGCCAAAGAGATCTTAAGTCTGAAACAATATCTTGTTAAAAAATCGCATTGGATAATTGGCGGCGACGGCTGGGCTTATGATATAGGTTACGGAGGTCTGGATCATGTGCTTGCATCCGGAGAAGATGTTAATGTCATTGTGCTCGACACAGAGGTTTATTCAAACACAGGCGGCCAGGCATCAAAATCCACACCTGCAGGTGCTGTTGCTAAATTTGCAGCATCAGGCAAAAAGATCCGTAAAAAGGACCTGGGCCAGATGGCAATGAGCTATGGATATGTATATGTAGCTCAGGTTGCAATGGGATCGAGCAATTCGCAGTTCCTGAAGACACTTAAAGAAGCTGAAGCCTATCCGGGACCATCGCTTATAATAGCCTATTCTCCATGTATCAATCATGGACTAAGGGATGGCATGGGGAAGACCCAGGCTCAGGAGAAGTTCGCAGTTGAGTCGGGCTACTGGCATCTTTACAGGTATAATCCATTGTTGGAGAAAGAAGGCAAGAATCCGTTCACACTTGATTCAAAAGAGCCGGATTGGAGCAAATTCCAGGATTTTCTCCATTCGGAGGTGCGTTATACATCACTTGTAAAGTCATTTCCCGATCATGCTGATGTGCTTTTCAAGGCCGCTGAAGAGAATGCGAAGTGGAGGTACAAGTCGTATCAGCGTTTAGCAGCGATGGTGTATGAACCGGAGGTGAAATAAGAAAATAAATTATAACAGGCGCTGGACGCCAGACACCGGACGCAAGGAAGATAAGCCTTGCGTCTGTATAAAGACACAGGACGCTGGACGATGGACGCAAGGAAGATAAGCCTTGCGTCTGTTTTTATAGGGCGAAGGATGCTGGGCTCCAGGCGTCAGGAAAAACCATTATTAACCTGATTCCCCTCAACCCATTGTCCAGAGTCTTTAGCCTAGAGCCTTGAGTCAAGAGCCCAGAGCCTTAATTCTAGCGTCTTGCTTTTATCAGGTTAGTCAGCATAGCCGAAATGCTTTTGCATTCGCCTATAAGAAAGTCACTTTCAGAATCAATCAGATAACCAATTTTAATTGAAATAGTGATCTGTGTGAATAATTCAGCAGCAGAACCTTTAGCAATATAAAACTGTCGAATAGCTTGTCTGTCGGATCCAAGTTGGTCACCCTCAGAAATATTGCTTGAAATGCTGACAGATGCTCTCCTTAACTGGTCCCTTAAGCTATAATCTTTTTGGAAAAACGGATTATCAGCTGTTATTCTATAAACTGA
>CAYPKL010000395.1:0-5182 GCA_964411285.1 uncultured Rikenellaceae bacterium | reverse complement strand
GTCGGAGAATATAAACTTAAAATAAAACCCGGACAAACAAGTGAAAACTATCTGATGTATTTACAATCACTGACTCTTACGCCGATAAAAATGATAAAAAATGAAGGATGGAGCGTTAAATAAATGTCTTTTCATTAGTGCCCACCTAAAATTATTCATAAAAATTAATGTAATTCCTATTTTTAGAAAATATGAGTTCCATTTGACCAAAAAAATTTAAATCATATTCTGATGAAACCTCCATGTATTTACAAACACAAACACAATAATATAATAATCAACTACATGGAGGTTCCCCCGCTTGAGCGGGGCAGGCTATCATACAATTAAAATAAATTATTATATGATGAAATAATAGAATTAAGGCGTCAGAAATCATTATGTATAAGAAGATTTACTAATTTAAATGAGTAACCATGCCGAAAAGAATATGCACACAGATTGTAAGAGGACAACACGCTGTTGATGGAGCTGGTGTCAGTTTGCGCAGGGTCCTTGGATTAAGGACTGTTAAGGATTTTGATCCATTCCTAATGCTGGATGGTTTTGATTCTACCGATCCTAAAGATTATATCAAGGGATTCCCATGGCATCCTCACCGTGGAATTGAGACAGTCACCTATCTGTTAAGTGGAGATATTGAACATGGCGACAGCTTGGGTAACAGTGGATTCATCCGCGATCTTCAGTGTCAATGGATGACTGCAGGATCAGGTATTATTCACCAGGAGATGCCAAAAGCCTCCGAAAGAATGTTAGGCTGTCAGCTTTGGGTCAATCTCCCAAAAAAGGATAAAATGACACAACCCGCCTACCGCGATATTAAACAGGATGATGTCTCAGTGGTTCAGGAAAAGAATGCAACCGTCAGGGTCTTATCGGGCAACTACCGGAACAATCATGGGGCAGTGAAAGGTGAATATGTAAAAGTCCAGTATCTGGATGTTGCTCTGGAACCCGCCACTGTCTGGCGTTATCAGGAAACCTCCAACGATCAGACCCTGTTTCTCTATCTTATTGAAGGAACTTTAGCTGCGGATGATGCACTGGCCAAATTTGAAGAAAAAGCTTGCGCTATCCTGTTGTCCGGTTCATCAGTAAACAGCTCTGACTTTGATGAGGTGCTTGTTAAAGCAGGGACTGATGGAGCAAGATTTTTACTGATTGCGGCCAAACCTCTTAAAGAACCGGTTGCCTGGGGCGGACCTATTGTAATGAATACCGAAGAAGAACTGGATGAAGCCTTCAGAGAACTCGATAATAAAACCTTCATTAAACACGACAAGCCACAGGAACTATAGAAACCTTTCCTGTTTTTGAGAGGTTGCATTTTTATGGAGAATGAGAATACCCTGGCTATTATTGACCGCGACGATACCTGGCTAAAGGGCGTCCGTCAATTTATGAACATCTGTTGTAACATGCTTAACCTGTGAACGGCTTCAGGATGCACCCTTGGTGGAATCAGTCGCAACTATTTGAATATTTGATCCATCTTTATCGATTGGGCAATCAAAACTAACAGACCCTTTTAAATCTGAAGTATATTTCTTTTGGGGTCGTCCATCAATGAATAATTGATATACTGTTTTAGCTTTTAAATTGTACAATTCATGATGGATATTACCTTTCACGCTTTTACCAGATTCATTCCAACTCATATTATTTTTCCCCCAACTAAGGATATCAATAGAACAGGGTTGTTTACCTGAAATCAGCATTGAAAAATAATCATCATCCCCATTAAAGTATTCAAGTTCATTGCCATTGGTATTTACTGCAAACGGGTGCTTATTTGAAACCGAAAAATTATTTACCCGTATTGAATATTTTTCGTTTGAGAGTCCGACCACATAATTTTGATTGCGCAGCCAGTAGTTCAGTTGGGTGCCGTTTAGTTCCGTTGTCAGATGAGGTTCAAGGTACAACCGGTTATACCTGGGCCGGATGCCATAGATATTTCTATATAACCCAACGACAGCCATTACATTATTGGATAAGATGTCATCACCCTCCCCTGTTTGTTTTAGTCTTGAATAACGCTGATATGCCAAACCGTCCGATTCATATCTGTTAATAACGTTTCTAATGTATTTCAAAGCGATTTCCGGATTCTTTTCAGCATAGCAACGGGTTCCAAGTTCAGCCCAGGCTAAAAACAGGTCGCCATTTTCATAATTCGGATATGGATAATTCACATTCTGCAAACCCAGATTATCATCGTACGGGAAAAAACAGGATGGCCAGATAAACAGCTTTTCCTTTTGCATCAGTTTTTCCATGTTGCTAAGAATTGCATTTTTGCGGACAGGATCATCACAAATACCATAGCCAATGGCAAGGAAGTTTACCATACTGACCAGGTTGTTGCCATATACCGATCCGTCTTTCTCACGCCAGTAAACATACCAATTTGTATCAGGGTTCCAGAAGCCGCCGTCGGCAATGTTTTTATTAAAAGTTGTTCTAAGATTCAAGGCAAGCTCCTGATATTTTTCAGACATAATCTTATCGCCCAGCAATTTTTCCAACTCAGCCCATCTGATCAGTGCATAATACATATAGGCATTAATGCTGGCCACTTCATACGATGCCCATATAACATCCATCCAATCGGTTCCCTTCTGTTCTTTATGAGTTTTCTGAACTACCTCAAAGAGTCCGTTCCCATCTGAATCTCTTTTAATCATATAATCAAGGACCTTTTCGCAGGCAGGTTTGAGCTTGCGAAGCCAGTCCATATCGCCTGTCATGTCAAATTGTTCGGCAACATCAATTGCATAAGCAGGTTGAGAGTCGAGCATGTATCCCCATTGACATTCATAGTAGCCATTCGACCGGTATGTATTGGGCATTGCATCTGTTGAATCGTGATGCCAGCGTGGCAATACCCTTCCATCCGGCATTATGGCATTCTCTTGTTCATACTCAAGTGTTTTTGAGAATCCGTCGATAAAATCCGGTGAATCGATGGCAAGTCCGAATAAAGCGAGCCAGGGCTCCTGTAAAACTGCCCACCCGGTACGCCATCCGTTGGATCCATAAAGGTTTTCATCAACTACCCCATATCTGCCAATAGTATTCAGCATTTCATTAACAGATTTCTCATTTATTCCTTTTAATATTCCACGGTCGTATTCCTGATCATAAGATAAAGCCTGCAGTGAATAACTGATACTTATGTTGGCCTCGCTGATTTTAATGGGAGCAAAAACGTTTTGACCTGTTCTGAGAAAACGCCGCAATCCGTATCTGGTATTTATCGGTTCTGTTGATGAAGATTGAACAACCGATAATACATTGTCGCTCTGGTGACTGAATGTAGCAGCTCTGAAAATTTTATAATCGTTATCAGGTATAATTCTCAGACAGCTATTACTGGAATTGTCCCAGAAAGTCAAAGCAGCTGCATGTGTCCCGTAAGTATCACCCTGCTTATCGAGAAAACGGTTCCATGCAACTCCCCCGTTATCGAGCATAGCCCCATCCCAGGTCTGCATTGAATTGAACTGCCAGCAGGGAAAATAGTTTTCGTCAATGGTTCCATTGTTCAGGTAGTGCCTGTTGATTTGCCATTGAATATCGCTTCCAATAATTTTAAAGATCCATTTTTCCTCAACAGCGAATGCAGTAATGCCAAATCGGATAGAGTCTATAATTACAGAATTGTTCAGGATTGTTACATCGGGTGACAATAAACATAGCTTTGATGAAAACAATTGATCCCCGAGCCTGATTCCCGAATAAACAAAGTTTCCGCTCCCTGTTACCTCGCGACCTTTTACAATTAATTTATCGAGTATGCAACCGTTGGAATAATTTACCCGGATCATTAAATCTCCGCTGCTGACAGACAGGGTAACTGTTTTGTTGTCATTATCATGAACTATGGGAGGTGTTTTTTGAGAGAAACCGGGAATGTATAAGATCAACAGATCCAGAATTATTAAGGAGATAATTTTGTTTGCTTTCATTTGATAAAGTATCACATAAAATTCAATTAGAAACACTCAACCAGAACGAATATAGAAATAATTTTGCTTAACTTGAGGATAAGTAACCTTAAAACAAATATAATTATGAAGAACATTTTGCACCAGTTTACTAAAAAAAACAAAGAGAAAGAGTGGGAAGAAACAGCTGTAAATCATGCAGAAATTTCTGACCATTGCACAAAAAATAATCGTCGCGAATTTCTGAAAAAGACAAGTGTCCTTTGTGGCGGAGTTTCCCTTTCAGGTTTATTCTTTTCCTCTGACGAGGAGATAATCGCTCAAACCACCTCCCGGGTTAACCGATCTTCAAGTCCATCAGATCTTAGAATTACTGATATGCGTTATTGCGTCCTTCAACTGGCTGAAGACGGGTCGCGAAACACTCTTATCCGTATTGAGACAAACCAGGGTATCTATGGATTAGGTGAAGTGAGAGATGCAGCTGATGAACGTTATGCCCTGATTCTTAAAAGCCGTATTCTTGGTGAAAATCCGTGTAATGTTGAAATGTTATTCAAGATAATCAAGCAGTTCGGCTCACATGGACGTCAGGGAGGCGGGGTAAGCGCTGTTGAAATGGCATTATGGGATCTTGCCGGTAAAGCATATGGTGTACCGTGCTGGCAGCTGCTTGGGGGCAGATATCGCGACAAAGTAAGATTATATTCTTATGTGCCTGTACATAACTGGGCAAAAATGGATGGCGAAAAATTTAAAGCAGATGTAAAACAGCGCATTGAAGAACAAGGTTATACATGGCTTAAATTCTATCCAAGCCTGGAAACAATAAGCCATATACCGGGAACTACAGTCAATTCCAGATTCTGGGCAGCTCCGAAATATACTGATCTTACCTCCTATAACAGAACTAAACAGCCTTTCACCCAGCTTCAGATTACTGAAGAAGGTCTGCAGGAACTTGCAAAATATGTTGAATTTATTAGAAATGCCGTCGGCTATGAAATTCCTCTGTCTGCCGATGGTTTCGGAAATTATGATATTAATAACTGTATACGTGTGGGAAAAACTCTTGATAAATACAGGCTGGCCTGGCTGGAAGATATGCTTTCATGGGAAATGACGGACCAGCTGAAACTGTTGAGTGAAGCAGTTGAGACACCAACCATGACTGGTGAAGATATTTATCTTAAAGAAGAGTTTATTAAGCTTTGCGATAATCATTCCGT
>CAYPKL010000394.1:0-2879 GCA_964411285.1 uncultured Rikenellaceae bacterium | reverse complement strand
TCAAAGACTGATTCCGGTTCCGGATCAAAAAAGCAATCCACAGCAAATGTGCTTGCTGCAAACTCTGAATATTTCCAGAAGATCGGTCAGGAAATCGGGTTGGATTTTGTACAGTCAATAGGTGATAATGAGCTTACCAATATCATTGAATCAAGCGGAGGCGGCGCTGCTTTCCTTGATTTTGACCAGGACGGATTTATTGATCTTTATGCCTGCAGCGGAACATGGGTAGAAGGTTTAAGCGAGGGTGAAAAACCTGCTGATTCGCCACATAACCATCTTTACAGGAACCGTGGTGATGGGACCTTTGATGATGTTACAAGGAAATCAGACACCGGAGGTCCATGGTACTGCATGGGAGTTACAGTGGGCGATTACAATAATGATGGTTATCCCGATCTTTTCCTGAGCAATTTCGGACCCAATGTACTGCTTAAAAATAACGGTAACGGCACCTTCAGCAATGTCACAAAAAAGGGAGGGGTGGCAGGGAAAAATGAATGCAGTGTGGGTGCAGTATGGCTCGATTATGATAATGACAGCTTTCTTGATCTTTATGTGGGCAACTACCTTGAAGTCGATCCGGCTTATAAATATTATTATGCTCCCGACGGATTCCCGGGACCTATGGCATACGAAGCCGAAAAGGACTACCTCTATCATAATAACGGCGACGGAACCTTTTCTGATGTTACAGAGGCTATGGGTATAATTGACCTCGACGGAAGGGCTATGGGTGTGGGTGCGGCTGACTATGACGAAGATGGATTTGTCGATATTTACGTTGCTAACGATCACACCCTGAATTACTTTTGGCACAATGACGGCGGGAAGAAATTTACTGACAGGGGGATTATGTCGGGAACTGCTTTCAGCCAGGCTGGCGAAGCAACAGTCAGCATGTCGGTTGATTTTTCAGATTACAATAATGACGGACTTCTTGATTTTTTTGTTTCTGATGACACTTATTGTTCCCTTTATGAAAACCTGGGTAACGGGCTGTTTTCAGAAAAAGCTATATCTGCAGGTATTGCGATGCAGGCTGCCCAGTTTGTAGGATGGTCATCATGTTTTGTCGACTTTGATAATGACGGCGATGCAGACATCTTTAAAACAAACGGTGCTCTTAAACATCTCTATGGTCAGGAAGACCAGTTATTCGTGAATGATGGCAACGGAAAATTCAATGATATTTCTCTTTCTCTTGGCAGCTATTTCGGAGAAGAACATGTCGGCCGCGGTGCCTGCCTGGGTGATTACGATAACGATGGTGATATTGATGCATTCATAGTCAACCTGAATGACAATGCCATTTTCCTGAGAAACAACAGGGGAAACGAAAATAGCTGGATAATCCTTGATCTTAAGGGAACCACAAGTAATCGCGATGCAATTGGTGCGAGAATAAAGGTTACTTCCGGGGGAAAGACACAGGTGGCTCAGAAACGAACCACTTCCGGATATCTTTCCCAAAATGATCCCCGGATGCACTTTGGTCTTGGGAAAAACGAAATGGTCGAAAAAATTGAAGTTTTATGGCCTTCCGGAAAGTCGCAGGTAATTGAGAATACCAGAGTAAACCAGATCCTGAAAATTATTGAACCCTGATGAGTGTTATATGAATCTCTCGATAAATAAAAAAACTCCTTCGGCCGTTCTGGTGCTATCTTTGTTATTTAGCATTTCATGCAGCAATAAAACAGGGCAAGGACTCATAATTATATCGAGGACCTCCTCTTCCCTTGATAATCCTGACTTTTCCTCTGGTGAATTGTGGAGTTACTTTTCGAATTCATCATTAATCACTCTTGATTTGGATAAGTCAGGGAAAAAACCGAAACTCCTTACCGGAGATTTTTTCTCAGCCTGCTCACCGGCAATTTCATATGACGGTAAAAGGATGCTTTTTACCGGGCAGCTTAAGCAAGGTGATCCGTGGCAGATATGGGAAATGAATCTTGGAAATCTTAAAAGCAGGAAGGTCACATCCTTCAATGAAAACTGTATTGATCCTGATTACCTGCCGGGAGACCGGTTTGTATTCAGTAAAGCAACTGTAAACGATACTGTTAAAACAGCTTATTGCCTTTTTACATCTAATCTTGATGGTTCATCCGTCCATCAGATCACTTTTCATCCCGGCTCTGATTTCGCAACAACTGTTTTAAAGGATGGAAGACTGGTTACAATAAGCAGGCAATTGTTACCGGAACCAGGCGATCCTATTCTGATAGTGATGCGCCCTGACGGGACAAAAGCCGATATGTTCTATAAGAGTGCTGAGGGTAACACTTTAAAATGCGGCGCCAGGGAGACAGATGACGGCAAAATAGTATTTATCGAAGCTGACAAACAAAGAAGTGCTGATTGCGAGCTTGTTGCTATCAGTTATAACCGGCCTTTGCATTCACGCATTAATATGACATCAGGGATCAAAGGAAGTTTTTGTTCTTTAATGCCTCTGAAGTCTGGTAAATACCTTGTTTCTGCACGAAGCTCTGAATCAGAAAAATACTCACTTTATGAATTTGATCCGGAGAAAAAGTCACTTGGTCCGGTAGTTTATTCTGATGAGGCATATAATGTAATTGAATCTGTTCCGGTTGAGGAATATGAAAGACCTAAAAAGTTGCCGAGCGAAGTAGATCTGCAGGTTAAAACCGGATTGCTTCTTTGCCAGGATATAAATTTCTTTAATCCGCATCTGCAGGATAAGAATTCAGGTTTTCAAAAAGCTGGAAAGATTGAAGTGCTTGGTGTTGATACCACATATGGAGTAGTCGATGTTGAAGCAGATGGATCATTTCAGTTAAAAGTGATGGCTGATACGCCATTCCGTATAAGGACACTTGATAATGAGGGCAATGCTGCCGGCGGTC
>CAYPKL010000393.1:0-10914 GCA_964411285.1 uncultured Rikenellaceae bacterium | reverse complement strand
AAACCTGCATATATCTTTAGAGCTTCGGTTTTGTTTTGGATTGAAAGCTTATCATTGCATTTTGCAATTACAAGCTTGCAGATCTTATCCATTGTCTTCATATCGCCGCTCTGTCCTGCATTTTTTGCATAATTCAGCAGTGCAGCAGTTGCACCCGAAGGTTCCCATCTGTAAAAGACATCCTTGGCAGCCTTTAAAAGCACGGAGGCTGCGAGCGGACTGTTGCTTTGAGCAAGAGCATTTAAGGCCGAAGACCTGGTATTCGGATTGGCATTTGATGTCCATTCAATATATTCATTAACAGCAAGCTGCGATTTCATTTCTGCAAGAGCGTTCAAAACTGCAGCAGCAGAAGGGAGTTCCTTATTTTTAAGAGATTCAGCCAGAGCCGACTCTGCCTCTTTACCTTTAACCGACAGTATTGCAGCAAGTGCCGGGTCGCACATCTCTTTATCAGACAGGTAGTTTTTCAATGCAGTAATAGTTGCATTACCGCCGATTAGCTGAAGCTGTTTAATAAAAAAGTCTTTAACTCCGTTATTCTTCCGGCCTGTGGCATATTCTATACAGATCTTTTCCCAGGTTGCTTTTTCAGTTTCTTTTCCCTTTTGTGAGAGAAAGCGCGACAGGCTTTCTACGGCGAAGCGGGCCCGGGTATCATCGCCTGTGCCTGCAGGAATTATCTGATCACATATCATTTTAATCCCATTTTCACCAAGAGCCGTCATATCATTCATCAGCTTATCTGTGTACTTTGTATCATTTGCAGGTAATTGAGCAAGCAGATCTGCAACTTTTGTTTCAATGGTTCTTTTATCCTGCGAATAAGATCCCAAAGAGATAAGCATTAATATGAACCCTATCGTAAATATTTTCCTGATTTTCATATTTTCAATTTTTTGCATTTTGGCATTTTTGGCATTTTCAAATTTTCAAATTTTCAAATTTTCAAATTTTCCAGGGTCCACGCATCGGTGGATTAATCAGTCTGTCAGCTCCTTCATCACCTATAAACTGCTGTTTAACAGGATCATATTTAAGGTTTCTGCCAAGCCGTAATGCTATCACTCCAAGGTTAACTATGGAACATGACCTGTGTCCGTTCGATTCATTGAGTGCAAACTTCTTCCTTGTCAGCACCGATTCTGTAAATGTTGCAATCTGCGGTTCAGGATCGGGAAGTGAATCAATTAATTTCTGCATATCTTTAATATCTGACCTGAAACCTTTATATATCTTACCCTTAGGACCCTCGATATAGGCAGCGTCCTTATCGCGGTTTTCACCATCGAGGATAATCTGACACCCGTCGGCATAAGTGTAAGTGATTCTGCGCCACGAACCCACAGCATCATAGTGCTGTTGGGGGGCATCGATTTCAACGGAAACCGGACCTGTTTCATCTTTACCCAGCAGGTACTGCACAGGATCAAGATAATGTTGCCCCATATCGCCGAGTCCTCCTCCGTCATAATCCCAGTAGCCCCGGAATTTTGAGTGGACTCTTTCAGGGTTATATGGTTTGTAAGGTGCCGGTCCAAGCCAGAAGTCATAGTCAAGCTCCTGTGGAACAGCCATGGGTTGGAGGTTATGCAGGCCACTCCAATAGAATTTCCAGTCGTAGCCGGTTATTCCGCTGACTGTCACCTTCAGGGGCCAGCCAAGAACTCCGCTGTATACAAGCTTTTTAAGTGGTTTAACGGTTGTACCCAATCCATAAAACTGGTCCTTGAACCTGAACCATGTGTTCAACCTGAACATTCGTCCATGCTTCTGCACCGCCTCAATAACTTTTATCCCCTCTCCAATGGTACGGGTCATTGGTTTTTCACACCATATATCCTTACCTGCTTCAGCAGCCATTTTTGAAATAATTCCATGCCAGTGAGGAGGTGTTGCAATATGTACAATATCAATATCAGGGCGTGCAAGGAGTTCCCTGAAATCGTGATAACCGTCAATGTTGCCGCCAGCCTGGGCAATAGCCTGGGCAAGGTGACTTTTATCGACATCGCATACTGCCAGGAGCCTGGTGTTTTCATATTCAATATGACCACGGCCCATTCCGCCAACGCCTATAATACCCTTTGTCAACTGGCTGCTTGGAGGGGTATACCCCTGTCCACCCAATACATGCCGGGGGACAATGGTGAAAGCAACCGCAGCAGCAGCGCTCTTTCTGAGGAAATCGCGTCTGCCAACTTTATTCTTTATCATTTCTGTATAATTAAGTTAATTGTAACTAATCAGTGCCTGGAGTTTGAAGTGCCTAGAGTGCCTGGAGTGCCTAAAGTTAAGGAGATTGGAACTAATTCTTTTTCAGACAGTAAACGGAGACTGCCAGGAGGTAAATCATACATATAATAAGGACAGACATACCCAGAGCAATGCTGCTCATGTCGCTTATCCAACCGATAAGGAGGGGGATAACTGCTCCTCCTGATATAGCCATCATCATAAGTCCTGAAATTTCGTTATTCTGTTTGGGATACTTTTCTACAGCAATTGAAAAAACAAGTGGCCAGATATTTGCTACTGCAAGTCCGATAAGAAATATCAGTCCCCAGGCTAATGTGCCGGATTTTATCAGAAGAATGGCAACCAGGCAGATAATTCCAAGGATTGATGTCCACATGAAAAATTTTCTGGAGGAGATCTTTGTAAGCATTATTGCACCCGCGAAGGTTCCCAGCATACGCCCAAAGAAATAAACACTCCTTCCTGATTCGGCAGCGGTCTGGTCAATTCCAAACTGTTTAATAAGAAACTGACCTGAGTTTGAATTAAATCCTACATCCACACCAACAACAAGGAAAATTGAAAGAACCATTAACAGGACGAAGCCATTTCCCAGAAGCTTAAATGATGAAGCAAATGTTGCTTTATAGCCTTCAACCCTGGTTTCGTCAATTTTTGATGTCCCCAGCCATAAAACGGACAGGATGGATACTATTCCGAATACAAGGAATAAGAGTTTCCAATCGCCAAACTTCAAAGCAAAAAATCCCGCAAGTGGTGCACCGAGCATGGAGCCAATAGCTTTGACAAACTGGGAAAAGCTGAGAAAACTGGATGCTCTGTTACCGGGCACAACATCTACCAGCAGAGGATTTGCCGAGACCTGGACAATTGTGTTTCCAATGCCTAAAAGGGCAAAGCCGACAAGTACCATTGCAAAAGAATAGAAAAAGAAAGGGACAAGCAGTCCAACAGCTGTCACCCCCATCCCGATATTAAGCATTGTCTTTTTGCCCAACCTCGATTGCAGCACCCCCACAGGCACCGAAAGAATTAAGAACCAGAGGAAGGCTGCAGAGGGTATCAGCTGTGCGACTGTTGCACTCAGGCTCATGTCTTTGCTTACCCGGTCAACTCCGATCCCCACGAGGTCGACGAAACTCATGACAAAGAATGCCATAAGGACCGGTAATATTTTTGAGATGTTGAATTTTTGTGTTGCCATAACTAATAAATTTTAGGGGTTTATTTTTTTCTTCCTGATGCCATCCGCCCGAGGCCTGTCGCCAATATTAAAAAGGCTGGAGGCGACAGGCGCAAGGCTTTAGGAATTAATACCGTACTTACATGAGAGGCAGGGCATGTTGAATTGCTTTCCAGAATTTTTCATCAAGGAGGTATGCACTTCCGATGAAAGCAGCGTCTTCTTTAAGTTCTGAAAGGGCTACTTTGCAATCACATCCCTCCTTTTTCAGGCTCTCTTCAAATGTTTTTCCAAAAAGATCATATGCATGAGAAATATTACCTCCCACCACTACAATTTCGGCTCTGAACTTTTTCAGCCATGGAGCGAGAAAGATCCCAAGATTATTCCCGAATTCGGTAAACAGATCCATTGCTGTCGTATCTGTCAATGCCAGGTCAGCAAATTCTTTAACCCCGCTAAGTTCCTTACCGGTAAGCTTTTTATAGCTCCCAAGGAACCATCTTGTCGAAAAATAATCGTCAGCAATGTTATCACCATAAGGAAGATGATAAACACAACCAAGTTTTGGAACCTCTGCGCCATCGACGATAGGAATCCGGTCATCAATAAATGCAGAGCCAAAACCTGTTCCCAGAGTTATTGCCATTGACCGGTTAACTTTAGCTGCTTTCCCCACAAGAGCTTCTCCAACGGCGAAAGAAGAAACGTCATTCATGAACCTGACAGGCAATTTTCCGTAGATACTGAGTCTTTCCGAAATACCATCTTTCACATTACACCCGTAAAGATTCTCGTATTTTGCAACACCTTTAATGTAGCTTATGCCCTTAACATAATCAAAAGGGCCTGGCATCCCAAAACCTATACCCTCAATTTCATTCCCCGGCACTTTTTTTATTGCTCCGGAGATGGCATCTGCCCAGATTTCCAGGATTTCATCTGCCTGAGCCTTATTGTCGACTGCTCTTTTCGTAATGGTTTCCCGGGAAATCTTACAAGTTACAAGATCGACAGCCGCACAACTGATATGGCTCCCGCCTATATCAACTCCGATAGCAATATTTCTTTTCATATTATGCATGCATTATTAATCAGGTTTTGAATTAAAATTAAGATGCTGAAAATATTGAATTTTGTCGGGAATACAAAAATTTACCATCTAAAAATATCAGGCGTTTATACTTTAGTGATCTTTCTCATTTTTAAATTAGGTTTATTCGTCGTAATTTGGATAAATTTTAATTTGCACCTCAATTTATGATTATCAGGACACGAAATTGAGGAAAACCAAAACAATTAATCTTTATCACATGCTTAAAGTTACGAAGGAAGACGCGCTTCTCTACCACAGCAGAGGACGTCACGGTAAAATTGAGGTTATCCCGACAAAACCCTATTGTACACAGTATGACCTCAGTCTTGCATATACTCCGGGCGTAGCTTACCCTTGTCTGGAAATTGAAAAGAACCCTGAAAGTGCGTATAATTTTACTGCAAAAGGAAATCTTGTGGCTGTAATTTCTAATGGAACTGCAGTACTGGGGCTTGGAGATATCGGTGCAATGGCCGGCAAACCGGTTATGGAAGGAAAGGGACTGCTTTTCAAGGTATTTGCTGATGTCGATGTTTTTGACATTGAAGTTAATGAGAAGGATCCTGAGAAACTTATTGAGATCTGTGCAAAGATTGCACCCACATTTGGAGGAATAAATCTGGAAGATATAAAAGCACCCGAGTGTTTTGAGGTCGAAACACGGCTAAAAAGCATTCTGGATATCCCGGTTTTTCATGATGATCAGCATGGAACAGCGATTATTTCAGGTGCCGGATTACTTAATTCGCTTGAAATTACCGGCAGAAAAATTGAAGAATTGAAATTGGTCGTATGCGGAGCTGGTGCTGCAGCAATATCCTGCTCCCGATTATATCTGGCCCTGGGAGTAAGAAAAGAAAATATAGTTATGGTTGACAGTAAAGGTGTCATTAACAGGAAACGGAAAGATATAAATAAATACAAACAGGAGTTTGTTACAGACAGGGAGATTGACACACTTGCTGAAGCTGTAAAAGGAGCAGATCTGTTTCTTGGTCTCTCAGCAGCAAATATGCTCTCAAGGGAGATGCTTGCAACGATGGCAGAAAATCCGATTGTTTTTGCCATGGCAAATCCAAATCCTGAAATTTCATATGAAGATGCTATGGCAACAAGAAATGACCTGATCTTTGCAACCGGCAGATCAGATTATCCAAACCAGATAAACAATGTCCTGGGTTTTCCCTATATTTTCAGGGGAGCACTCGATGTGAGGGCTTCAACAATTAATGAAGAGATGAAACTGGCTGCCGCAAAAGCCCTTGCGATACTGGCAAAAGATCCAATCCCTGACTCAGTATTGAAAGCTTACAATTTGGAAAGCCTGAGTTTCGGCAGGGACTATATAATACCCAAACCACTGGACCCGCGTCTTATATCGTGTGTAGCTTCATGCGTTGCAAAAGCTGCAATGGATACCGGTGTTGCACGACAGCCAATAACTGACTGGGACGCTTATAAAAAGAGTCTCGACAAAAGATTAAGCATCCATATCAGAAAAGTAGGCGAACTGAATGAGTTTTAGTAAACAGATTTTTGTTTTTGTCTTTCCATCATTTGTTGATGTACCTTCATTTCGTACATCGATGTTATAAGATCGGCAGTTTCTGCGATACTGAAAGATAGCCTGTTTACGGATACATCAAACAATGTATCGATATCTTTCGTTTTCTTTTCAAGAAAGGTCTGAATCAAGTCGGCCCTTTTTTCATCAGTCTCGGTAACAAATTTTTCAGCAGTCTCCTGGTTCAGGTTTTTCTTTTTCATTACATTCTTAACCCTCCAGTTGTATGGAGCGATAAGGCGAATGTGAAGAGAGTCATGTATATCATGAGCAATCGATACCCCACCCCTGCCGACAATCACAACATGACCTTCCTTGCAAATGGATAATACGACGTCTTTTATTGCCTTTTTTACCCGCAGGTCACTTACAAATCCCCCCGAAAAAGCCATTATCATCTCGGAAAGGTTTGATAACTTAATTCCGTCATAGTAGTTTTCGACACGCTGAGTCCCCGTATTCAGTTCCTTTGCAATTGTATAAATAATGTCTTTGTCGACCCATCTCCACCTTGCGGTTCCATACCTTTCATTCAGATTATTAACAATTTTTGCGGCTACTTCACGGGCATCACATCCGGTTAACCTCGAAATTGTGATAACGGGACCATCGTTAACAGAAGGAGTGCTAAGAACTGATATTCTGTAGCGTTCATCAAAATAATCAAAGAATTTTTCCATTTCCTGTTCCCTTTCTGAAAAATTTAAAACAAGATCGATATAGATTTTAATAACCTCAAATACCTGATCCTTTTCACTTTATAAAAAAGTTGGTTAATCAGGAAAAAGATCAGCATCCATTCCTAAAAACTGTAAAAAGTTAAGAAAAAAAAACGAATTACGGATGCGTTTGATCTACCACTTTGCTAATAATTATTAATATTTTAAAACGTCACACCATTTAAGCGTTTTTCCTGTTTTTATTTTATCTTTAACAAAACATAAAAAAGCATTTACACTAAATTACTTACTATGAACTCACAATTTTTATCAAGACCCGAAATAGTCTGGTTTATAATAGGTCTTGTCCTTTTTCTTCTTGAACTTGTGCTGCCGGGGTTTGTAATCTTTTTCTTTGGTGTCGGAGCATGGCTGACGGCGCTGCTCTGTCTGATTGCCAATCCTGGCATAAACCTGCAGGTTATTGTATTTGCAGTTACTTCAGTTCTTTCTCTTCTGGCGTTAAGAAAAATGATTCAAAAGCGTTTTTTCTACACAAAGGAGGGTCTTTCTGAAAGTGTTGAAGATGAATTTACAGGTAAAGAGGCTCTTGCTATTACTGATTTTGAGCCCGGTAAAACCGGGAAAGTCGATTTTAAAGGGACTACATGGAAAGCTGAATCTGAATCACCAATCCATGTTGGCCAGAGGGTTATTATAAAAAGCAAAGAAAATTTTAAATTAATTGTCGAACCGATAAAATAGTTAGATATGACAGCAATAATTACATTAGCAGCAGCAGCTTCAAGCTCCACATTCATCCTGATAGGAATAATTCTTCTTTCTTTTATCCTGATCTCATCGATGGTCAAGGTTGTTCCGCAAAGAACAGCAATCATTGTCGAGAGACTGGGAAAGTACAGGGCAACATTTACAGCCGGGTTCCAGGTTCTAATCCCCTTTATTGACAAAATAAGGTATCGTCATACGCTTAAAGAGCAGGCTATTGATGTGGCACCCCAGATATGTATCACACGTGATAATATTTCAGTTGAGGTTGATGGTATTCTTTATCTTCAGGTTCTGGATCCTCAGAAAGCCTCTTATGGAATTGACAATTACCGGTTTGCTTCAGTCCAGATTGCCCAGACAACAATGAGAAGTGTTATCGGCAAACTGGAACTTGACAGGACATTTGAAGAGCGCGAAACAATAAACGTTTCAATTGTAGATGCGGTTGACAAGGCAAGCGAACCCTGGGGCGTTAAGGTAACCCGGTATGAGGTTAAGAATATCTCGCCTCCACAGAGCATTAAAGATGCAATGGAAAAACAGATGCGGGCTGAAAGGGAAAAAAGAGCTGTAATTGCAGAATCTGAAGGAACAAAACAGGCCAAAATAAATAATGCTGAAGGTGACAGGCAGGAATACATCCTGAAGTCAGAGGGAGAAAAACAAAGACGCATCAATGAAGCTGCAGGCCGTGCCTCTGAAATTGAGCAGGTGGCGGTAGCAACAGCTAACGGACTGAGGGCCATATCGCTGGCAATTTCAGAAGAGAATGGACTCAATGCCGTGAACCTCAGGATCGCTGAGCAGTACCTTAATGCTTTTAGCGGTCTCGCCAAAACAAACAACACCATGATATTGCCTTCCAACTTATCCGATATAGCAGGAATAGTTGCAACGGCAACATCGGTATTCAATGAGATAAAGGATAAGAAGAAATAAATTACCTCACCCCAACCCCTTTCCCAAGGGAGAAGGGGCTAGGGGATGAGGTTAATCATTCTCATGTTCCGTCCGTAGTATTATCTCATTCTGGAGGTCTTCCCCCAGATCATTGAAATAGTCGCTGTAACCCGCGACCCTTACTATAAGATCGCGATATAACTCAGGATGTTTTTGTGCAGCAAGCAAGGTTTCTGCTTTCACAACATTGAACTGGATATGGTGTCCATCAAGGCAGAAATAGCTGCGAATCAATGCTGTTAGACAACTGTAACTATTTTCGTCTTCAAAAAACTGAGGGGAAAATTTCTGATTAAGCAATGTCCCTCCTGTCCTGAGATGATCAATCTTTGATGCAGATTTTATAACTGATGTGGGACCCTGGCTGTCTACTCCCTGGCTTGGAGAAATACCTTCTGAAAGAGGAGCGAAAGCTCTCCTCCCGTCTGCAGTCGCTCCGGTTACACTCCCGAAATATACATGGGAAGTAGTCGGAAGCATATTAATTCTGTGTATTGCTCCACGTGATGAGGGTCTGCCATTCACGGCATCATAATAGATCTCAAAAACAGACATTGCCTGCTGATCTGCATAATCATCATCATTTCCGTATTTCGGAGTATTGTAGATCAGATCATACCTGATCCTCTCAAAACCAATAAAATCAGCTTCAATAGCTTCATTTAGGTCTTTCCAGCTATATTTCTTTGTGTCGTAGATATTAAATCTTATTGAAGTCAGAATATCTGTAATGCTACCGAGGCCGACTCCCTGAATATATGAAGTATTATATCGGGCCCCGCCTGTATTGTAGTCCTTTCCGTTCAAAATACAATCTTCAACAAGAAGGGACAGGAAAGGAACGGGCAACCAGGTGGCAAAGGTTTTTTCAATAATGTTGTTACCCCTGATTTTAATATCTGCAAAAAACCGGACCTGCAATCTGAATGCATTAATAAGTTGATCAAATGTTTTATAATCAAATCCATAACCAGTTTGAAGACCCACCTGTTTTTCAATCCGCTTATCAAAACCATTGTTCAGGGTCAGTTCCAGGATTTTTACAAGATTAAAATAACCTGTCAGCCAGTATGCCTCCGTTCCGAAAGCTCCGGTCTCTACGCATCCTGAAGCACCCCCGTTCCGGGCATCGACAATATTTTTCCCTTGTCGCAGCAACTCCTGAATTATAGCTTCAGTATTAAAGCAGGAAGGCTGTCCGAATCCGGTCCTGATAATATCCAGTGCTTTGTGAATGAACCTGTCTGGTGTTTTTCTGCTAATCTGCACCATTGAACCTGGCTGAAGAATCCTCATTTCCTTAATGACATCCAGAAGAATATATGACATATCATTTACTGCATCCGTTCCGTCAGGTTTGACGCCGCCCAGATTTATGAGACAGAAATCGGTGTATGTATTGCTTTCGCTGGCAGTTACTCCCATTTTAGGAGGAGAAGGATGATTGTTGAACTTTACCCAGAAACAGCCGAGAAGATCATAAAGCTCCTCATTTGACAGCTTTCCGGCTTCGGTTTCACTTTTATATACAGGATAAAGGTGCTGGTCAAGTCGTCCAGGATTAAACGAATCCCAGGGATTAAGTTCCGTAATGACACCGAGATGTATAAACCAGTAATGCTGAAGCATCTCATGAACTGTTTCAGGAGCGTGAGCTGGTACTTTCCGGCATATTGCAGCCATTTTTAAAAGCTCGGCTCTTCTGGTTTTGTTTTCCTCAACTGAAGCAAGCTTCTTCAGTTCATCAGCATGCCTGCCGGCAAACATTATTATTGCATCGCATGCAATATCCATAGCTTTAAGTTCTTCTGCCTTTTCAAACGCTTCTCTGTCATTTAAATAGTCAAGTCCGGAAATACTATCCCTGATCTCCTCCTTTAGCTTAAAGAATCCTGATTTAAACATCCTGTATCCCAGAACCGTATGGCCAGGAGCACGCTGTTCCTGAAATTCGGTGAATACGCCGGCTTCATATGCATTAAGCCATTCAGGGGTCATGAGGTCCATGATCCGGTCGCGGTTGCTTTTACCTTCCCAATAAGGGATTATATTTTCTTTATAAACTCTTTTTACTTCGTCATCTACTTTAAAGGAAACCTTTTCCCTGGAATTTAATATTTCAAGGTCGCGCAAGGAATGAAGACTTATTTCAGGATAAGTGGGAGTCTCTTTTGGAGCCGGGCCCCTCTCTCCCACAATCAGTTCTCCGTCATTTATGCATATTTTCTTATTTCTCAGGAGATATTCAAATGCTCTTGCTCTCAAAACCGGTGCAGATAATCCGCAGGCTTCACGGCTTTTATAAAAACCGGTTATCAGCAAAGCCCGTTCAGCAGAAATTTTTTCCACGACGGAAATGCTTTGCTCCCTTAGTTTTCTTACTCTGTCAGATAGTATCATA